>JAEHDK010000522.1 GCA_016880465.1 Micromonosporaceae bacterium | reverse complement strand
GTCGCCATTCCCGCCCTGCCCGAACACATCGGCCACCTCGGACTCCTCGACATCCCCGGTCGCTGGGGCCGCATCGACGCGTACGGCCGCGGACACACGACCTTCACACCCCAACGTATGGCCTAGCGCTCGCATGCCTCGTTCAATCTTGGGAGGCCATCCCACACCCGCCCGGGAACCGAGGCGGCGGACCGGGCGGGCACTGTTGGGGTAACAGCCGCCTTTGACGTACGAGCGAGTACCCACCAATGACAGCGATGCCCCCGGGCAGATTGTCAGGGGGCATCGCCCGTACGTGAGAGCGCCAGGAACTGCCGTGGCCGCGTGAGCGCTTAACTGAACGTGGCGAGCCAGTTCAGATCGTCTGCACCGTCGACGCGGGATACACCGCCCGTGCCGCCGCACGTGCCATTGAGACCGTACGAGGTTACGCCGGCGATGACGCTGGAGTTGCCGATGAAGTTGGGACCACCCGAGTCACCGAAGCAGGTTCCCCCGGTGTTTGCATTGTTCGACAGGAGCAAAGAGAAGTCCCCGGTGAATCCGGTGTTGATCTGGATCAGGTGCGGTTGCGCGACCATGCGGATGCGCAGGGCGCTGTCCTTGAACGAGGCCGCGTCGGGGAAACTTTTCTGCAGCCCGTAGCCGACCGCCGTGAAGGTGGTGCCGGACCCCGGCTGCAGACCGTCGAGGACCTTCAGCCCCGGTAGCGAGCCGTACTTCTTCATCTTGAGCGGCTTGTCGAGCACGACGACGCCGAGGTCGAACAGGTAGAACGCGTTCGGGTCGTACTGAGGGTGGGTGAACGGCGTTCCACCAACGTCGCCGTCGAACGGATAACCATTGCCAGGTATGCCGGACTCGACGTCGGCGGCGAACCAGATCTCGACGTGCGCCGCCGGCGACTCAGTGCAGTGTCCGGCGGTGAGGAAGAGCGTTGACGACAACAGCGTCCCACTGCACCGCCAGAGCGGGTTGCCGCCGGCATCCTGTGCCACCATGAGTCCCACGAACGGGTGCCCGTTGCCATCGGGATCGCCGTCGGTGACCGCCGCAGCTGGTCCTGCGGTGAGGGCAACGATGGCGACCACCGATATCAGTACCCCGAATGCCTTCTTCTTCATTTCTTGCCCCTCTTGAGAGCATGGACAGGCCGGCTGCCCCGCGGGGAGACGTGGGTGAACGGCAGACCCGGTGGGAGGAACTGCTCGGCTCACACCACGCCATCAATAACGTGGTCAACGTACGCAGCCCGCGCCTTGAGAGTCAATGGTTGTAGCGGCGGCCCCGCCCCACCGATGAACGGCAACGGTCTGCGCTGGTGGTTGCTGTCCATTGTGCTCGGTACCTTGCCGCCGCTGTGATCGTCGTCTGGCCACAGGTGCCTGCGACACCGTTGCACGTGTGACGGGGTTCGGTGCTTTCATCCGTGTAAACGGCAGCGTCGACGGTTTTGCGCCGAAGTCGTACTGGTCGGCCTTGCCTGAACCTGGTACGTGGGTCCGGGTCCGCATCGAGGTGATCGACACCGACCAGCGTCGCTTCGCAGTCGCCCCGGCATGGGCACCAGTGTGGTGCGGGCACGCCCCCAGCGGGCCCGCGCCATGCGCGTCTACGGCCGTCCGGAAAGTGTTTGGCAGTACTGCCCGGACGGCCGAATGGCGATATCACTGCCATGGGGATCGACCGCCCCCATGGCGGCGACTGTCCCGAGCAGACCTCGCTCGTGGACACCGTGCACCTCCAGGCGCTGCAGAGCGAGGAGCGGGGGCGGCCGCTCGACGCGGTGCGCTACGCGAAGCAGGCGGTCGCACTCGCCGATGGGTTGGCGACGCCCGGCCAACGCGACGGTGAACGAGATGTTCAGCAGCGCGTCTGGCGGACCGTCCTGGAATCCCGTATGCGCACTCGCATCGCCGCCGGTGTACGGTCAACTGATCTTTGACCGCGCTCAGCAGGAGGGCCTGTGTTCCACAACATCCCGGCCGACGTGCTCGACCGCATGCATCAACTCGAGCGCCGGGACGAGCAGGACCGCGCTGACGGCACACCGCGCCTGGAACGGCTGCGTCAGATTCCGCCGGAGACGGGCCGTTTTCTCGCTCTCTGGGCTGCCGCCGCACCGACCGGTGCGTACCTTGAGATCGGCACGAGCGCCGGTTACTCAACGCTCTGGTTGGCACTCGCCTGCCGCGCCAACGGGCGGAGCCTCACCACCTTCGAGGTGCTGCCGCAGAAGGCCGCACTCGCCCGCGACACGTTCGCGCAAGCCGGCGTCGGCGACGTGGTCCGCCTCGTCCAGGGTGACTTTCTTGAGCACGCCGACGAGTTCGACGAGGTAGGCTTCTGCTTCCTCGACGCGGAGAAGGAGATCTACCGGGCATGCTACGAGGCGGTAGTGCCCCGGCTCGTCGCCGGCGGGATCCTGATCGCGGACAACGCCGCCAACCACCGAGAGACCCTGCAGCCGATGCTCGATGCCGCGCTCGCCGATGCCCGCGTCGACGCCCTGATCGTCCCCATCGGCAGGGGCGAGCTCGTCTGCCGCAAGCGATAGCCGAACGCTAGCGTCGCGGCGCGCCATCATAGTCCGGCAACGAGTCGCTCGCCCGTTCATCGCGAACAGCTACGGAAGGCGCCCGCAGGACGGCGGTCAATCGCACGTCATGCCGGAAGGCCGGCGTGCCAGGTTGCCCGCACGTGCCGGCCCACCGACTTGATCATGGCATCGGGAACTGCGCTGTGCCGCCGCCTTTGCCCGCGGGGATGGTCAAACCACACCGATGGGAAACCTGTGACCAGAGCGACAGCGTGTATGTCGACCCGGCAAGGCTCGGCTCGGCGGATCTCCCAGCCGGGCCGAGACTCCTGCGCGCCGCCCTGACGTGTCCGCATAGTTGGCTCATGCGGAAGGTGTCGGTGTCGCGGGTGCCGGACCTGCTCGCGGCGCTCTTCGCCGTCCTCGCGTGGCTGTGCGTGCTGCTTGCCCTGGCGCCGCCGCTGCGCGAGCGCACCGAGCCGGTGCGGATTGCGGCTGAGTACCTGGCGGTTCCGATCCGGCCGAGCCTCGCGTACGCGGCGTTCCTCGGCCTGCTCGCCGCGTCCCTGCGGCGGCGGACCCGAGTGTCGTGGTGGGTCGCGGTGCTGGTCTACTTCGGGCCGTCGTTCGTCGGATCGCTCGTCGGCGGGTTCACCGAGCCTCCGCTCTTCGTCGGCGCCGCACTCCTGCTGGCGTTGCTGGCGGTGACGATCGCGGCCCGGGGGCAGTTCACCGCGCGCCTGGAGAAGGGCAACGGCTGGCGGGCGCTGGCCACGCTCGCCGCCGGGCTTCTCGTCGCGACCGGGCTGGCCGGCCTGTTGGTGTGGGCCGTCCCGGGCAGTCTCGGCCCGGCTGGCGACCGGCTTGCGTGGGCCGTCGATCATGTACTCGGCGGCCTCGGTGCCACCAGGTCGCTCGACGTGGCAGGCCACCCGCCCGGCTTCGTCACGTTCCTGTGTGGACTCTTCGGCGCCGTGGCGTTCCTGGCGGCGGCGCGGGTTCTTTTCCGGCCGACCCGACGCCACGCCGTCCTGAGCCCAGACCAGGAGATCGCCGTCCGTACGCTGCTGGCGACGGCTGGCGAACGCGACTCGCTCGGGTACTTCGCCACGCGCCGGGACAAGGCGGCGATCTTCTCCGGGAGCGGCAAGGCGGCTGTGGCGTACCGGGTCGTGTTCGGCACGAGCCTCGCAAGCGGCGATCCGATCGGCGACCCGCAGGCGTGGCCGCCCGCGATAGCGGCCTGGCTCGCCGAGGCCCGCGCGTACGCATGGACGCCGGCGGTTCTGGGCGCCAGCGAGGAAGGGGCGCTCGCGTACCGACGGGCCGGCATCGCCGCCCTGCAACTGGGGGACGAGGCGGTCGTCGAGACCGCCGAGTTCTCCCTCGACGGCCGGGCCATGCGGGGCGTCCGTCAGGCGGTGCACCGCATCGACATGTCCGGCTACACCTGCCGGATCCGCCGCCACGCCGAGCTGGCGCCTGCGGAGATGGCGGGAGTACTCAGCCGAGCCGACGCCTGGCGCGACACCGCGAACGAACGTGGGTTCTCCATGGCGCTGGGTCGCCTCGGCGATCCCGCCGACGCAGCATGCGTGCTGGTCGAGGCGCTGGATCACGAGGGGAAGCTTCGTGCACTCCTCTCGTTCGTACCGTGGGGGACGCGGGGCCTGTCGCTCGACCTCATGCGCCGTGACCGGACGTCGGACAACGGCCTGGTCGAGTTCATGGTGGTGAACCTCGTCAACGCGAGCCGGCGGCTCGGCGTGCAGCGCATCTCACTCAACTTCGCCACGTTCCGCGAGGTGTTCCAAGAGGGTGGGCGAATCGGCGCCGGCCCGTTCATCCGGCTCGCGCGCACGGTACTGCTGTTCTTCAGCCGATGGTGGCAGCTCGAGTCGCTCTACCGGTCCAACGCGAAGTACCGCCCCACGTGGGAGCCCCGGCTGCTGTGCTTCCGCGCCCCGCGGGACCTGCCTCGTATCAGCGTGGCCATCGGGATCGCGGAGGGCTTTGTCTCCGTACCGAGCATCGGCACACTGCTGCGGCGGGGGCGGGAGCGCCCAGCGCCGGCGGCCGAGCCGGGCCGGGCAGTCCCGCCAGCCATGGTAGGCGGGCCAAAACCGGTCGTTGAAGGCGAGCCTGAGGACCCGTACGCGCACCTGCCGGAGCAGCTGCGCGTACGGAGGCGCAAGCTCGACCGGCTCCGGGCCGAGGGCATCGACCCGTACCCGGTCGGGTTCCCACGCACCACGACCGCGGCGGCCGTCCACGCGGCTTACCCGCAGCTTCAGCCGGATACCCGTACCGGTGCGCAGGTGGGCATCACGGGTCGGGTAGTGCTCAACCGCAGCGCCGGAAGGCTGCATTTCGCGACCATCCAGGATGGCACCGGCCGGATCCAGGTGATGCTCAGCGAGGATCACGTCGGAGCGGAGGCTCTGCTGCGGTGGCGCCACGACGTGGACCTCGGTGACCACATAGGCGTCCGCGGCGAGGTGGTCACCACCCGCCGCGGTGAGCTGTCCGTGGCCGCCGCCGAGTGGAGGATCACCGCGAAATGCCTGCACCCGCTACCGGACAAGCATCGTGGCCTGCACGACCCGGAGGCGCGAGTGCGGCTACGCCATATCGACCTCGTCACGAACCCGCGGGCAAGGCAACTGCTGCACCTACGCAGCCAGGTCGTCGCCGGCGTACGCGAGTACCTGGCCGGACGGCGCTTCGTCGAGGTCGAGACACCCATGCTGCAGCACGTGCACGGAGGGGCGAACGCCCGCCCGTTCGTCACCCACATCAACGCCTACGACATGCGCCTGTACCTGCGGATCGCACCGGAACTGTTCCTCAAACGCCTCATGGTCGGCGGCGAGGAACGCGTCTTCGAGGTCAACCGGAGCTTCCGCAACGAGGGCGCCGACGCCACCCACAACCCCGAGTTCACGATGCTCGAGGCGTACGAGGCCTACGGCGACTACAACACGATGCTCGTACTGGCCCGCCAAATGATTCAGCATACGGCCGCCCGGGCGTTCGGCATGCCGGTAGCCCGTCGCGTCGACGCCGGCGGGGCCACGACCGAGGTGGACCTCGGCGGCGAATGGCGGATCACGACCGTCAACAAGGCCCTCTCTCAGGCGTTGGGCGAGACCGTCGACAACGACACCACGGTGGAGACCCTGACCAAACTCTGCGACGCGGCCGGCATCAACTATGCTCCACAGTGGAGCCGAGGGGTGATCGTCCTCGAGATGTACGAGCACCTTTGCCAGGCTCGCACCGTGGAGCCCACCTTCTACCGTGACTTCCCGGCCGATGTGTCACCGCTGGCCCGAAGGCATCGCTCGGATCCGCGGATGGCCGAGCGTTGGGATCTGGTCGCCTTCGGCATGGAGGTAGGCACGGCCTACTCGGAGTTGATCGACCCGGTCGAGCAACGGCAGCGACTGACGGCCCAGTCGCTGCTGGCCGCGAAGGGCGACCCGGAGGCGATGGAACTCGACGAGGACTTCCTATCGGCGCTGGAGTACGCGATGCCGCCCACCGGCGGTCTCGGCGTCGGCGTGGACCGTCTGATGATGATGCTGACCGGCCGCACGATCCGCGAGACGATCCTGTTCCCCACGGTGAAGCCGCACGCATGACCAGTTGGTACCAGCGTGAGATCGTCGACCCGGGGAAACAGCCATTGATTGTGCTGTTCCTCGCGTTCGTCGCCACGTTCCTGCTCGTCCGGTTCAACGCCCGCATGATCCGCGCCGGGGTGACGTGGTGGCCGGGCAACCTCACGCGCGGCGGGATCCGTCTGCACCACGCGGTCTTCGGCACCGTGTTCATGCTCGTCGCCGGCGTGGGCGGTTTCAGCTCCATCGGAAACGTGACGCCCTGGGCAGAAGTCCTCGCCGGGCTCTTCGGCTGCGGCTCCGCGCTGGTACTCGACGAGTTCGCGCTCATCGTACGCCTCCGCGACGTCTACTGGAGCGAACAGGGGCGCACCTCGGTCGACGCCGTCTTTCTCGCCGTTGCGGTGCTCGGCCTGCTCCTCGTCGGCGTCGCACCGTTCGGGGTCGACCAGGTGGCCGTGGAGAACGCACGGTACGCCGCATGGGAGTACGTGTGGGTCGTCGCCGTCAACGGCGGTCTGGTGGTACTGACGCTGACGAAGGGCAAGGTCTGGACGGGCCTGCTGGGCATCCTGGTGCCGGTCCTCGCGTTGGTCGGCGCGGTCCGCCTGGCTCGACCGGACTCGCCCTGGGCGCGGTGGCGCTACCGGCCCGGCAGCCGGAAGACGACCCGGGCGCACCGACGGGAACACCAGCAGCGGGCTCGCTGGGTCGGCGTACGCAAACGCCTGGAGGACGCCCTGGCCGGCCGCCCCTCCTGACGCCACACCCGGGCGAGGCGGCGATTAGCCAGTCCGGGGTGGCCAGATGCAGTGTGTTGCCCACCACGACGCCGGCGAGGATCTCGATGACCGCCACCGACAGGCCCAGCTCCACCGAGAACATGCTCACGACCAGCGCGGTGGTGACCAGGACAGCAGCCACCGTCAGGGTCGTCCCCATGTGCCCCTCCTTGACGCAACCAGGCGACCTGGCAAGCCAGGAGCCATCAGCCCAAGGGGCGGTTCGGATCGGCCTACAATCCTGCCGGGGTCCATCGCCGTACCATCCAGTCTCCACCCGATCACCGCCG
Organism: Micromonosporaceae bacterium; assembly: GCA_016880465.1. Taxonomy (GTDB): domain Bacteria; phylum Actinomycetota; class Actinomycetes; order Mycobacteriales; family Micromonosporaceae; genus EFPC-2. Next base: position 6,445 of record JAEHDK010000522.1, on the reverse strand, counting down.
CGTCAAGCAGGCACCCGACGTCGCCGCGGCGATCCCCGGCGTGGACCAACCGCCGACGCGGCCGTCACCTCTCGCGCTGGCACCGCGCCCGCGCGAGACTGGGGCCATGTTCACCCGGATCCTGGTCGGCTACGACGGCTCGGAAGGCTCCCGCGCAGCACTGGCCGCCGCGCTTCGCCTGGCCACCCAAGCCCACGGCGTGCTCACCACGGTTACTGTGCAACACCACCTACCCCGGTACGGCGCCACCATCGGCGAGGTTGACGAGGAACGTGAGTTCGAAGCCGCCGAAGCCCGCCGCCTAGCCAACGAGGTCCAAGCAGCGGCCGGCGAACACGGCATCGACGCCCAGACCACCATCCGGGCCGGGCACCCCGCCCACGAGATAGTGCACGCCGCCAAGAGCATCGATGCCGACCTGGTCGTGCTCGGTCACAGCGGCCATTCCGGCCTGTGGGGCACCTTCCTCGGATCCACCACCGAACGAGTCAGCCGGCACGCCCCGTGCTCCGTGCTGATCGTCCGGTGACCGGCGGACCCACGCTCACCCACTGGCCGTACCGACCGTGCGGCGTGCGCGGGATCATGCCATGTACCGCGGCCGTCCATCATCATCTGCCGCCGCGGCAGCCGGTGACGGTCAGCGGGCAGGCCATCGACGCGCCGGTCGTCGCCGTCCGATCCCCGACCGCAGACCCGGATCGTGTCTCCATGCCATCTCCACACCGGTTCCATCCGCCTCGCACGCGCCAGCGCGACGGTATGGGTGTCAGATCGATGAATGGAGGAGCCATGAAGACAACGACGCGCCGGGCTGCGGTCCTGGTGGCTGCCGGCGCGCTGGGCCTGGGCGGCCTGGCCGTGGCGGCACCGGCCCTGGCCGGGGCGAACCCGTTCGGTCACCCGATGGTCGCGGCGTCCAACCCGGGTCCCGGATGGCGGGGCGGCGACGGTACCGGCCCGGACATCAACGGCGGCCCGGACATGAGGACCGGGATGGGCGCCATGGCCCGCGACGGCAGCTGCCTCGACCCGGCCGTGACCGCCGCGAAAGGGACGCTGACCGAACAGCAGAAGACCACCCTCGCGGCGATGGCGAACGAGGAGAAACTCGCCCATGACCTGTACACGGCGTTCGCCGCCAGGTTCGACGCGGCGCTCTTCGACCGCCTCGCGACCGCGGAGACCCAGCACCTGACCGCGGTACGCACCCTGCTCGACCGCTACGGCCTTACCGACCCGACCGCCGGCAAGCCGGCCGGGCAGTTCAGTGACCCAGCGGTGCAGGCCACCTACGACCGGCTGCTCGCGCAGGGCCAGGCCGGCCAGACCGCCGCGCTACAGATCGGCCGGCAGGTCGAGCAGACCGACATCAACGACCTGCGGGCCGCGCTGGACGGGCTGACCGCACCGGACGTGCAGCAGGTCTACAACCGGCTGCTCGCCGCCTCGCAGCAGCACCTGACCGCCTTCCAACGTTGGTCCACCCGATGAGGTAGCGGCACCTGCGCAGGGGACGGCGACCGGGCTAACCGTCGTCGCCCCCTGCGCGTCATACCGGGTGAGGTATAGCCGGACGGGGCTGACCGCCGTGCCGTTGTCGGCCACCGGCCCGATGCAGACCTTCCGCGACCGATCACCGCCGGCCAGGCGGCGCCACTCCGCCCGAGGCGGGCGGCAACCCGACGAGCGGCGAGCCGTTGGACCCACGCCCGTAGTCTCGACGCGGTCAAAGGTATCGGCGCAACAGGTCGCGGATCTCACGGTCGTCCTCCACGACCAGCACGCTGCCCGACATACCTCCACCAAAGCTCGGCCGCGAGACCAGCGGCAGGGCCGACCGGTGGGATCAGGGGTTGCCAGCCGTGCTGGTACGCCATGGCGTACGTGACCGCAGTGCCGATGAGTCCCCCGAGTCCGAGGAACAGCGCCGTGGTGGAGTCGGCGTCGGGTTGGCGGCGCGGGCAAGGAGCCCCAGGTCGGGGGTACGGTCGGTCTGGGCACGCACGAACGGTGTCGGCGCGGCGTTTGCGGCTGAAGCCGGCGGGACTCGCTACCCTCCTCGGGACGCGTTCCCCCTCGCTGGAGTCGCCGGATGCTGGTGTTGCACGGATTCTGGTCCCCCGATGACGGGCTGTGCCTGTGGGCCGAGGATTCGGGTCGGACGGTCAAGAGCCCCAGCCAGGCGTTGCGGTCGGCGCGGCCGCATCCGTTCGCCGCGCCGGCGGGGGTCCTGGCCGGGATCTGTGCCGGAAAGCCTGGTGAGGCGACGCTGCTGCTGCCGTCGCTGCGGATGGCTCCGCTGGACTCACCGGAGCTGGTACGGGTCGTTCCGCGTCCGCCCGCCAGCTCGGCGCCCGCCCTGCTGGCGTGGACCGTTCCGGTGGTCTCCCTCGATGCGGCCGGGGCGCTCACCGCCCTGTCGGAGCGCGCCGAGAGCGTCCGGTACGGTGCCTCGCTGGACTACCTGGGAGAGATCGCGGCGTTCGCGGGGGAACTGGCGGCCCGGGGTCGGGTGCTCCCCACGGTCGGGCGTACCGATGGGGGTGCGGTCGCCCAGTGGCGTCCGGTGGTGCAGGGCCGCGACGCGGTAGCGGTGCACGAGTTGGTCACCGCGATGCCACCGGTGTGCCGGGCGGTTCCGGGTCGGGACGACCCGCACGAGTTGGTGACCGTGGCGCTGTACGCGCTCGTCGACGCCGCCGCGCGTGCGATGCTCCCGGACGGAATTGACCTCATGCCCGTCCGGCGCGGCCGCCGCCCCAAACGGGTGCCCGCAGTCGAGGGGTGGCTTGCTGCGCTGTCGGCTCCTGACGGCCGATTCGACGCCGACCCGGTCGGCCTCGACGCCCTCGCGCAAGCTCTCCAGCCCTGGGACGAGGTCGGCACCGCGGAGACCGGCCCGGCACGCGCCACCTTCCGGCTGACGGAGATCGAGCCGCCCGACGAGTCTGCCACGGAGCCGGCGGCCCACCAATGGCGGCTGGACTTCCTGCTGCAGTCGACCGACGATCTGAGCCTGCTGGTGCCGGCCGCGCGGGTCTGGGCCGACGACGGCAGCCTGGGCCGGTGGCTGGCGCGCCCGCAGGAGCTGCTGCTGGCCGAGCTGGGACGCGCCAGCCGGATCTACCCTGCGTTGGCCGCCGGTTTGCGGCGGGCACGCCCCTGTGGCCTCGATCTGGACGCCGACGGGGCGTACCACTTCCTGTCGGTCGCGGCGCCCGCCCTGGACGAGGCCGGGTTCGGGGTGCTGCTGCCATCCTGGTGGGATCGCCGCCGCAAGCTCGGGCTCACGCTGTCGGCGTACACCGCGGTCGATGGTGTGGTGGTCAAGCAGAGCAGGTTCGGCAAGCACCAGCTGATGAACTTCCGCTGGCAGGTCGCCGTCGGCGAGGACACGCTCAGCGATGACGAGATCGCGGCGCTCGCCGAGACCAAAGCACCACTGATCCGGCTGCGTGGGCAGTGGGTGGCGGTCGACCCGGAGCAGCTGCGGCGTGGCCTGGAGTTTGTGAAGCGCACGGCGGGTGGCCAGAAGGCCGCCGGCGAGATCCTCGCCCTGGCGACGAGCCACCCGGACGACCTGGACACCCCGCTGCCGGTGACCGGCGTACGAGCCGACGGCTGGCTGGGGGACCTGCTGGACGGCTCTGTCGCCCGGTCCCTGCGACCCGCGGCGACCCCGGACGGGTTCGACGCCGAGCTGCGCCCGTACCAGCAGCGCGGACTGTCCTGGCTGGTGTTCCTGTCCTCGCTGGGCCTGGGGGCGTGCCTCGCCGACGACATGGGCCTGGGCAAAACGGTTCAACTGCTGGCCTTGGAGTCGGCGCAGCGGGCCGAGAACCCGGATGCTGGCCCTACTCTGCTGTTGTGCCCGATGTCGCTGGTGGGCAACTGGCAGCGGGAGGCCGCGAAGTTCGCTCCCCGGCTGCGGGTCTACCCCCACTACGGGCGGGACCGCCTGGACGGCGGCGCGCTGGCCGAACGGCTCGCCGAGACCGACCTGGTCATCACCACATATGCCACGGCGACCCGCGACATCGATGACCTCTCCGGGCACGAGTGGCAACGAGTGGTGCTCGACGAGGCGCAGGCGATCAAGAACAGCCTGTCGCAGTCCGCCAAGGCCGTGCGCCAGCTGCGCGCCGAGCACCGGGTTGCGCTCACCGGAACTCCGGTGGAGAACCGGCTGGCAGAGCTGTGGTCCATCATGGACTTCCTCAACCCTGGAATGCTCGGAACACCGGAGCTGTTCCGCACCCGCTACGCAATCCCGGTAGAGCGCCACGGCCTCACCGGGCCGGCCGAGCGACTGCGGGTCGTCACCCGCCCGTATGTGCTGCGCAGGCTCAAGACCGATCCGGCCATCATCGACGATCTGCCCGACAAGATCGAGATCAAGCAGTACTGCCAGCTCACCACCGAGCAGGCGTCGCTGTACCAGGCGGTGGTCGACGACATGATGGACAGGATCGAAAACTCCGAGGGGATCGAACGCAGGGGCAACGTACTCGCCGCGATGGCCAAGCTCAAGCAGGTGTGCAACCACCCGGCGCTGCTGCTACACGACCGTTCCGCGATCGGCAAACGCTCCGGAAAGGTGATCCGGCTGGAGGAGATCCTCGAAGAAATCCTCGCCGAAGGCGACAGAGTGCTGTGCTTCACGCAGTTCACCGAATACGCTGAGATGCTGCTGCCGCACCTGGCCGCACGCTTCGACACCGACATCGCCTACCTGCACGGCGGCACACCGAAAAAGCGTCGGGACGACCTCGTCACCCGGTTCCAGTACGACGAAGGGCCGCCGATCTTCCTGCTGTCGCTGAAGGCCGGCGGCACCGGGCTGAACCTCACCGCCGCCAACCACGTGATCCACCTCGATCGATGGTGGAACCCAGCCGTGGAGAACCAGGCCACCGACCGCGCCTTCCGCATCGGGCAGCGGCGCAACGTGCAGGTGCGCAAGTTCATCTGCACCGGAACTCTCGAAGAGAAGCTCGACGAGATGATCGAGGAGAAGAGGGCCCTGGCCGACCTGGTGATCCGCGACGGCGAGGGCTGGCTGACCGAACTGTCCACCCGCGACCTTCGCGAGGTGTTCGCGCTGTCGGACGGAGCAGTCGGTGAGTAGTGGTAACTGGTATCCGCCACCAGCGCGGCCGCGGCCCGTCGACGGCGGTCTGAAGACCCGCAGCACGCGCGGGGCGATCGCGACGACCTGGTGGTCCGAGCGGTTCGTCGGCGTCCTGAATGACATCGGCCTCGAGAGCCGGCTGCAGCGCGGTCGCCACTATGCCCGCGCCGGCCAGGTGATCTCAATTGATATCGATGCCGGCATGGTGACCGCCCGGGTGCAGGGCAGCAGGGCACGCCCCTACCGGGTCCGCATCGGCATCACCGCGTACGGCAAACTCGAGTGGGCCAAGCTGGAACACGCGCTGGCGGACAACGCCTGGTACGCCGCCAAGCTCCTCACCGGCGAAATGCCCGACGACATCGAAGATGTCTTCTTACGCCTGGGACTGCCTCTGTTCCCCTCGTCCGCGGGGGAACTGTCGATGGACTGCTCCTGCCCGGACCGGGAGATCCCCTGCAAACACGTCGCGGCCGTGTTCTACCTGCTAGCTGAAGCCTTCGACGAGGACCCGTTCACCATCCTCGCCTGGCGGGGTCGCGAGCGCGAGGAACTGCTGGTCAACCTGCAGGCCGCCCGCTCCGGCGGGCCACCCGCCGCCGACCACGCCGAGCAGACTGGCACGCCCCTGACCGACTGCCTCGGCGCTTACTTCAGCATGCAAGCCGACCTGCCTGCCACACGCCCCGTCACGAGCCCTGGCGCAAGCCTGCTCGACCAGGTACCGCCAGTGGACGTCGCCCTCCGTGGCCACACCATCATCGAGCTGCTTCGGCCCGCCTACCTCGCCCTCGCCAACCATGCCGGCAGCCGCCATCTCCCCGAAGCACGGCGTACTACAAAGGCATGACCAACCGCCGCAGTAGGCGACAGGGCCGGCGACCTCCGGCACGGCACCGCGTCGCTGGTCTACACCGCCGGCGCCGAGTTCAGGACCAACTCCCCGCGCACCGCCCGGCCAAGAACTCTTGGAGCATCTCCCGAACAGGTCACAAGCGCGGCCTCCACCGGGTCGTCGGAGCGGAAGTGGTCGACATCGCGCACCTCGCACGCCAGGTCGATCAGCGCCGCCAGCGCGGTCGCGCAGTTGCTCCTCGTCCAGCGGCGCGAGCTTGCCGGCCGGGATTCCCGGCGCTGCGGGTCACAGCACGGCGGGCCAGGCGGCGGCCGGAACTCCCACCGCAAGCCCACGGCGGCGACGTCGTCGGTGTACGAGACACTGCTGCCGATGCGCGGGCAAGCAACTGCCCGGCGGAGTCTGGGCCGCCGAGGCGACCTTCTCCCATTGCACGGCATTTCATGAATTGCTGT
>JAEHDK010000521.1 GCA_016880465.1 Micromonosporaceae bacterium | reverse complement strand
CCAGCGTCCGGGGGTCGGCGTTGCCGTGCCGCGCCTGTTCGACGGGCAGGGGCGGCCGCGGGCGTCGCTGCGCCGGCGCCCCACCCTCGGCCGGGCCTGGGGTGAGGCGGTGCTGGGCGGCCGGCTGACCCGGCGGTTCGCCAGCCTCACCGAGGTCGTTCCGGTGCCCGCCCGATACGACGAGCGGACCGCGTTCGACTGGGCTACCGGCGGCGTGACGATGTTCAGCCTCGACTGCCTGCGCAAGGTCGGCGGCTGGGACGAGGACTTCTTCCTCTACTCCGAGGAGACCGACTTCGAGCTGCGGGCCGCCGACCACGGTTTCGCAGTGGTCTTCGTACCGCAGGCGCACGCCACACACCTCGGCGGTGCCTCGCGGCGGCGTCCGGAGCTCTGGGCCCACCTGTGCGCGAACCGGGTGCGCCTGTACGGCAAGCGACACGGCCGGCTCGCCGCGCACGCGTTCTGGGCGGCCATCGTGACCGGTGAGGCGATCCGGCTGCCGAGGCGCAGCGCCAACCGGCGCGCCGCGATCGGCAAGCTGTTCCGCGAGCGATCCGCGCTCGTGGCCGGGCGCAAGGCAAAACTGCCAACCGGATACGGCTGACCGGCCCGGGCCGACCGATCGGCACGGCCGCGGGCAGGCGTAGACCACCGGCGGTTGGGTACGATGCGTCTGCCGTCGTTGCGGGACACGCGAGCCTGGGACTGAATCGGGGGATAGTCGGGACATGACCGCGCCGCAAACGTCAGTGGATGTCGCGCCCGGCACCGGCGAGCTGGCTCGGGCTCCACGTTCGCGACTCGGCCGGTTGACGGTGTGGCTTGGCGCATCGTGGCTCCTGCCGGTCCTCACCCACCTGCTGCACGTCGACTGGCTGCTGCCGATCGTCGTGCTGGTGCTCACCGCCGGCCTGCTGCGGGGCGGTCGTACGCTGCTCGACCGGCTCATCCTGGCAATCGGGCTCCTGCTCGGCACGGTGTGCGTCGCGGGCCTGCTCTACACGGCGTGGCCGTGGGGCTTGTCCCCCGTCCCGGTGGCGGGCACCGCGTTCACCGTCGCCAGCCTGATCCGCGTGCTGGGCAACCGGCCGATCGAGCTGCCCCGGCCCGCCCTGTCCGACGGGCTCGCCGCGCTGGCGACGATCGGTGTGACGGGTTATCTCGCACGCCCGTACCTGACCGCGGACGCCACCGGCCGGCTCGCGCTTGCCATGGTGGGCGAGGACAACGCCCGGCACGCCTCGCTGTTCGACGCGATCCGCCGGCTCGGCGGCTACGCCTTCGGGTACCGTGCCGCAGACGTGCCCGAGGTCTTCGACCTGATGCGCTTCTACCCGTCCGGCTGGCACCTCACCGCCGGCCTCCTCGACGGGTTCGTCCGCTCCTCGTCGACCGATCTCGGCAGCATGCGCAGCGTCACCGACCACTACATCGGCTTCGCGCTGGCCAGCTACGGACTGTTCGCGCTGGCCATCATCTGGGCGGCGGTACGTACAGCCGGACCGCTCGTACGTGGCTGGCGCGCGCTGCCCCTCGTCGCGTTCCTCGCCGGTGTCCTGCTGTACAGCGACCTGCCCACCATGCTCAGCCTCGGCTTCGTGGGCGAGCTGTCCGGGCTGACCCTGCTCGCCCTGACCGTCGCCGTCGTCGTCCGCCCGCTGCGCTCCGTCCGGGAACAGCTCGTGCTGCTCAGCGCGCTCGTGCTCGGCATCGGATTCTCGTACTACCTGCTGCTGCCCGCGGCCGGGCTCGCGAGCCTGGTCTGGCTCTACCGGTACCGCGCCCGCGTCCGGCACCACCGTGGACTGCTGCTCGGTCTCGCGACCGGTGTGGCCGTGCTGTCCGCGGTGCCGCCCGCGCTCGGCCTGCTCCTTGCCCGGCAGAGCGAGACGATCACCTCCGCCGGCGGCGTCGGCCGCGTCAGCCGGGCCACACTCATCGCGATGGCCGCGCTCATCGGGGCCGGCATCCTCAGCGTCGCCGGGCGGCGGCTGCGCATGTGGCGCGGGTACGTCTGGGTGTTCACCTGCGTCACCGGGGTCGCCGCCGCGCTCGGGGCGTACCAGCTGCTCGCGGTCGGGCACACGACGTACTACTTCGAGAAGGGCCTGCACAGCGTCGCCGTCACGCTGCTCGTGGGGCTCGGCGGGGTGGCGCTGCTGTTTCCCGCGCCGCGCCCCGAGCCGGCGCGGACTCCCGGCCAACGGGTCGCCTCGGCAGTGCCCGCGGTCGCGCTCAGCGTCGCCGTTCTCGCCGTACTTGGCTTCGTCGCCGGGGACTCGCCGTACCGGCCGCGGATGCGGGACAACCCGGGCCGGTTCTGGAGCTCGGGTGAGCCCGGGAAGGAGCTCGTACCCGACGCGACGGCGGTCCTGCGCGCGGTCCAGCTGAGCTCGTCCGACCCGGCGTACCCCATTGTGATCATCACCGACCGGCCGTACGACAGCTACCGGCTCACCCTGTTCGTCAACACGCTGCAACGCCGGTCTGGCGCCGCCGCACCGCTGCTGTACAACCGCGGCCTGCCGTTCGCGCCCACCGCGAAGGAGCTGGCCCAGGTGCTGCGCCGGCCTGGGGTGCCGCTCGTGGTCGTACCGATGACCGCCGAGGCGACCGAGCTCGTCGAGGATGCCCAGCGGGCGGCCCCGGATCTACAGCTGCGTCTGGTCGAGCCGTAGTAACGCCGCACCGCCGCCACCCCCGGTCGGTCGGGTGGGTTGGGTAGCATGCCTGTGCCAGACCGCGGGACGAGCCCGGGACCTGGGTCGAAGCGGGGTTGGTCATGAGCCAGATGCGGTTGGTGCAGCGCGTGGAGGAGGCCGCCGCAAGTCTCCGACCGGGCCGGCGGATCCCCAGGTACGCCCGGCTGGCCGGCTGGGTCGCGGCCGCCTGGCTGATCCCGACCGGTACGCACCTGCTGCGGGTCGACTGGCTCCTGCCACCGCTGGTCCTCGTGCTCACCGCGAGCCTGCTCCGCGGCGGCCGTACCCTCCTCGACCGGCTGATGATCGCCATCGCGCTGCTCGGCGGCGCCGGCTGCGCGGCGGGCCTGCTGTTCACGGCGTGGCCGTTCGGCTTCTCGCCGGTGGCCGTCGGCGGCCTTGGCCTGACCGTGCTCGGCGGGGTTCGCGTGCTCGGCGACCGCCGGCCGACCCTGCCCCGCCCTACCGCGCCGGACCTGACCACGGTGACCGTGGCGGCGGTAATCGCGGGGTACCTCGGCAACGCGTACCTGCTGGTCGACCCCGCCGGACGGCTCGGCCTGCTGCTCGTCGGTGAGGACAATGCGCGGCACCTGTCGGTGTTCGACGCGGTACGCCGCCTCGGTGGCTACCTCTTCGCGTACCAGCCGAGCGAGGTCCCCGAGGTGTTCTTCACGATGCGGTACTACCCCGCCGGCTGGCATCTGACCGCGGGGTTGCTCGACGCGTTCGCCCGGTCCTCGGCGAGCGACCTTGGTAGCCCGGCGGACTCGCTGACGCACTACGCGTTCTACTCGGTCGCGACCTACGGGCTGTTCGCCCTCGCGCTGATCTGGGCCACCCGGTGGGTGGCCGGGCCCCTGCTGCGCGGCATGCGCTGGCTGCCGGTGACGGCGTTCGTGGCCGGCGTCCTGGTCTACGGCGACCTGCCGTCAATGCTGACGATGGGCTTCGTCGGCGAGATCGCCGGACTCACGCTGCTGGCGTTGCTCGTGGCGATCGTGGTCCGGCCGGTCGGCTCGACCCGGCTCCAGCTCACGCTGCTCGCCGCCCTCCTCGTCGCGATCGGGTACTCGTACTACCTGCTGCTGCCGCCGGCGGGACTCGTGGCGGTCGCGTGGCTGTGGTGGTCGCGCCGCGGGCTGCGGGCCCACCGGGTCCTGGCGTCGTGCCTGGTTGCGGCCGTCGCGGCCCTCGTCTGCGTGCCACCCTTCCTCGGCCTGGTGTACGCCAAGCAGGCCGCGGCGCTCAACTCGGCGGGCGGCGTCCAGCCGACCAGCCGCGCCGCGCTCGTCGCCATCGCGGCGCTGATCGGCGCGGGCCTGAT
>JAEHDK010000052.1 GCA_016880465.1 Micromonosporaceae bacterium | reverse complement strand
TCGGCGTACGAGAGCAGCGCGTCCGGGGTCTGCGAGCACACGGTCGCGTCGCCGCCGTCGTCGTCCCACGGCGGGAACTCGGTCAGGTCTGCGAAGTCGGCGCCACCGACGTCGAGGATCTCGTGAACGTAGAGGCAGAACGCCTCGCCGTCGGGCTGCACGGTGAGCACCCGCAGCCCGTGCCGCTCGCCGTCGCCGTACCCGCCGAGCAGCTGCCCCACGACCGCGCCGCGGCGGATCGCGCCGGTGGCGAACGACCGGGTCAGGTACCTCACTCCAGCCACGCTAGCCCCGGCGGCCGCGCGGCCACCACTCCCCGGAACGCCCCATGTCGTACCGCCGGGTTACCGTTCGATGGTGGCAGAAGAGGCTATTGGGCAGCAGGTCACGGCCGCCGACGAACGGGCCGCTGGGGGCGCGCCACCAGTGCAGGCGCGGGACCGGCACGCCGCGCTGAGCCAGGAGATCGAGGAGCACCGCCACCGGTACTACGTGCTCGACGCGCCGACGATCTCGGACGGCCAGTTCGACGCGCTGATGGCGGAGCTGGCCGCGCTCGAGGAGCGGTACCCGGCCCTGCGCACCCCCGACTCACCCACGCAGACCGTCGGTGGCGCGCTGGCCACGCAGTTCGCGCCGGTGCAGCACGTCGAGCGGATGCTGTCACTCGACAACGCGTTCTCCGACGAGGAGCTCACCGGGTGGGCCGAGCGCACCGAGCGCGACGCGGGCGGCCCGGTGCGGTACCTGTGCGAGCCCAAGGTTGACGGCCTGGCGATCAGCCTCACCTACGAAAAGGGCTCGCTGGTCTGCGCGGCCACCCGGGGTGACGGCCGCACCGGTGAGGACGTCACGGTCAACGTCCGCACGATCAAGGCGGTGCCCAAGCGGCTCCGCGGCGACCACGTTCCGGAGCTGGTCGAGGTGCGCGGCGAGGTCTACTTCCCGCTGGAGGCGTTCGGCGACCTCAACGCCGCGCTCGTCGAGCAGGGCAAGTCGCCGTTCGCCAACCCGCGCAACGCGGCGGCCGGCTCGCTCCGGCAGAAGGACGCGCGGATCACCGCAACCCGCCCGCTGCGCCTGGTCGTCCACGGGTTCGGCGCCCGCAAGGGGTTCACCCCCAAGTCCCAGTCCCAGTCGTACGAGGCGATGCAGGGCTGGGGGCTGCCCACGAGCTCGCGCTGGCGGGTGGTCGACGACCTGGCCGGGGTCCGGGACTACATCGCCTACTACGCGAAGCACCGGCACGACGTGGAACACGAGATCGACGGCGTCGTGGTGAAGGTCGACGAGGTCCCGCTGCAGCGGCGGCTCGGTTCGACGAGCCGGGCGCCGCGCTGGGCGCTCGCGTACAAGTACCCGCCCGAGGAGGCGAACACGAAGCTGCGCGACATCGTCGTCGGCGTGGGCCGCACCGGCCGGGTCACCCCGCTCGCGATCCTCGAACCGATCTACGTCAGTGGGGTCACGATCACCAACGCGACCCTCCACAACGCCCAGGAGGTCGAGCGCAAGGGCGTCCTCATCGGGGACACCGTCGTCGTCCGGCGGGCGGGGGACGTCATCCCGGAGATCGTGGGGCCGGTCGTCGAGCAGCGCGACGGGTCGGAGCGACCGTTCGTCATGCCGACCCGGTGCCCGGAGTGCGACTCGCCGCTGGCCCCCGCCAAGGAGGGCGACGTCGACATCCGCTGCCCGAACATCCGCTTCTGCCCGGCACAGCTGCGTGAGCGGGTGTTCCACGTCTCCCGGCGCGATACGCTCGACATCGAGGTGCTCGGTTACAAGGCGGCGGTCGCGCTGCTCACCGACCACGTCATCGCCGACGAGGGCGACCTGTTCGGGCTCGACGAGGAGCGGCTCAGGCGCAGCAGCTTCTTCGTGAACAAGGACGGCTCGCTCGGCTCGAACGCGATAAGCCTGCTGGCGAACCTGGCCGAGGCCAAACAGCGGCCGCTGTGGCGGGTCCTCGTGGCGCTGTCGATCCGGCACGTGGGGCCGACCGCCGCCCAGGCACTGGCCCGCGAGTTCGGCTCCGTCGACGCGGTCGCCGCGGCGAGCGCCGAGGAGCTGTCCGCGGCCGAGGGGGTGGGTCCGACGATCGCCGAGTCGCTGATCGACTGGTTCGCCGTCGACTGGCACCGGGAGGTCGTCGAGAAATGGCGGGCGGCCGGGGTACGGATGGCGGAGGACCGGGTCGACACCGGGCCACGCCCGCTGGCCGGCATGACGGTCGTTGTCACCGGGACGCTCGACCGGTACTCCCGCGAAGGGGCGAGCGAGGCCATCACCGATCGCGGCGGCAAGGTGACCGGATCGGTCTCGAAGAAGACAGACTTCGTCGTCGTTGGTGATAATCCCGGCACGAAGTACGACCGGGCGGTCAGTCTCAAGATCCCAGTACTGGACGAAGCGGGCTTCGAGGTGCTATTGACCGAGGGTCCGGATGCTGCCCGGGCGGTGGCACAAACGAGCTAATCGGTTCGTATAGGCGCCGAAACTCGGGTAGAACGACGGCACCGGCCTATGGTGGGTTCGTCGTCGGCGTCGGGAGGTGAGCATGGAGCCGTCGACCCTGCGTAATGCTGCGCCACCCGAGCGCCGGGGCCTGTTCTTCGGGTACGTCACGGTGACCTCGCTCCTCGGCGGCCTCATCGTGGTCACCCAGGTCCCCGCCGTACCGCACGCGTCGACCGTCGCGCCGGTGGCGTTCTGGCTCATGGCCCTGCCGGCTCTCCTCGTCGATGCCCGCCCCTTCAGTACGCCCGGCCGGCGGGACGCCTCGGTGGTGTTCCCGTCGATCTGCTTCACGTTCGCGATCCTGCTGCGCTGGGGGCTGGGGCCTGCGATCATGGTGCAGACGGCGGCCGTGATCATCGTCGGCCTGCGGATGCACTATGCGCTGTGGCGGGCCGCGTTCAACGCCGCACAGTACGCGCTCTCGTTCGGCGCGGCGTACGCCGTACTCACGCTGGTCGACCCCACGCCGCTCGGTCCCGGTAGCAGCGGTCCGGCGCTCGGCCATGTCGCGGTCATCCTCGCCGCGGCCGCAACCTGGTTCGTCGTCAACCACCTGCTCGTCTACACGGCAGTCTGGCTGCGCTTCGGCGGCTCCTGGTGGGGTGCGATCAGGTCCGCGTTCGGTCACGAAGTGTTGACGACCGGCTCGCTTCTCCTGCTCGGGCCGATCCTCACCGTGGCGGCCCTGGAGAGCGCGGCGCTGATCCCGTTCATCTTCGTACCGCTGTATGCGGTGGAACGGATGGCCCGGCTCTCGACCGAGCAGGAGCGGACGGCGCTGCTGGACCCGCTGACCGGCCTCGCCAACCGGAAGGCGCTGCTGACCGAGGTGTCCGACCAGATCACCGTCCATGCCGAGCGCGCGTCCGACGGCCAGGCCACCCCGCGCCTTGCGCTGCTCTTGCTCGACCTCGACCGGTTCAAGCACGTCAACGACGCCCTCGGGCACGGGGTGGGCGACCAGCTGCTGGTGGAGATCGGCGACCGGCTGCGCCGGGCCGCGCCGCCGGGCGGCTTCGTGGCCCGGCTGGGCGGCGACGAGTTCGCCATCCTGGCGCCCGGGCTGCCGGACGCGGCCGCCGGCCAGGGCCTGGCGATGGGCGTCATCGAGACGCTGTCCGAGCCGGTACTGCTCGACGGGTTGCCGGTCGACGTGGGTGGCTCGATCGGCGTCGCCGTGTACCCCGAGCACGGGGCGGACTTCGCCGCCCTGATGCGCCACGCCGACGTGGCGATGTACGACGCGAAGCACCGCGGTGACGCGGTCGCGGTGTACGTACCGGAGTCCGACCACAACTCGCCCGAGCGGCTCGGCCTGCTCGCCGACCTCCGCCGGGCGCTGGAGACCCCCGGCTGCGACGAGATCGCGCTGTACTACCAGCCGCAGATCGAGCTGCACACCGGTGAGGTGGTCGGCGTCGAGGCACTGCTGCGGTGGCGGCATCCGGTCCGCGGGATGGTGAACCCGGAGGACCTGATCCGGGTCGCCGAGCACACCGCGGTCATGCGGCTGATCACCCGTCGGGTGATCGACGACGTGGTCGCACAGGTGGCGAAGTGGGCCACCGACGGCATCCTCGTCCGGGCCGCGCTGAACGTGAGCGTCCGTGACCTGCACACCGGGGAGATCGTCGAGCAGCTGGCGGCCCGGCTCGGCGAGTCCGGCCTGCCTCCCGACCGGCTCCAGCTGGAGATCACCGAGGGCGCGCTGATGGCCGACCCGCGCCGGGTACTCGCGACGATCGCCCGGGTCTCCGCGCTCGGCGTGGCCATCTCGCTGGACGACTTCGGTACGGGGTACTCCTCGCTCCAGCACCTGCGCCGGCTGCCGCTGACCGAGGTCAAGGTGGACCGGTCGTTCGTTCTCGGGATGGCCGCCGACACCGACGACGCGGCGATCGTCCGGTCCACGATCGAGCTGGCCGGCGCGCTCGGGCTGCGGGTGGTGGCCGAGGGTGTCGAGGACGAGCGCACCTGGCGGATGCTCGTCGCCGCAGGCTGTGACACCGCACAGGGGTGGTTCTTCGCGCGCCCGATGCCGGGCGACGAGTTCGTGGCGTGGTTGGCGCGCTACCGTGTCCCGCGCCTCGACCGGCCAGCGGCCTGACCGGCCCCCGGGGGTCGCGGCGGCGGAGCCGACGCCAGCTCTATAGTCGGTTGGTACCTGCCCGTACCCGAGGAGCGCAGACATGGCCGCCATCTCCCGTGCGGAGGTCGCGCACCTGGCGCACCTCGCCCGGCTCGCCGTCACCGATGAGGAGCTGGACACCTTCGCCGGGCAACTCGACGTGATCCTGCAGTCGGTCGCGCGGGTCGGTGAGGTCGCCGCCGACGACATCCCGCCGACGTCGCACTCGGTACCGCTCACCAACGTGCTCCGCGAGGACGTGGTCCAACCCTGCCTGCCCCGGGAGGATGTGCTGGCCGGGGCGCCGGACGTGGCCGAGGACCGGTTCCGGGTGCCGCGGATCCTGGACGAGGAGGAGTGACCCCGTGACCGAGCAGGGCAACCGAGCCGCCGGCCCCGATGCCGACCTGACGAGATGGTCGGCCGCCGAGCTGGGCCGGGCGATCGGCGCGGGGGAGGTGTCGGCCGAGGAGGTCACCCGGGCCCACCTCGACCGCATCGCCGCGGTGGAGGCGCGGGTGCACGCCTCCCTGCACGTCGACGGCGAGGGCGCGCTCGCCGCGGCCCGGTCGGTCGACTCCCGGCGGGCCGCCGGCCAGGCCGTGGGCCCGCTGGGCGGCGTACCGGTCGCCGTCAAGGATGTGCTGGTCACCCGCGGGATCCCGACCACCTGCGGGTCGCGGATCCTGGAGAACTGGCTGCCGCCGTACGACGCGACCGTGGTCGAGCGGCTGCGTGACGCCGGGCTGGTGATGCTGGGCAAGACGAACATGGACGAGTTCGCGATGGGATCGTCCACCGAGTACTCCGCGTTCGGGCCGTCGTACAACCCGTGGGACCTGAGCCGCATCCCGGGCGGGTCCGGCGGTGGCTCGGCCGCCGCGGTCGCCGGCTGCGAGGCGCCCCTCGCCATCGGCACCGACACCGGCGGCTCGATCCGCCAGCCCGGCGCGGTCACCGGCACCGTGGGCGCGAAGCCCACCTACGGCGGTACGTCGCGGTACGGCCTGATCGCCTTCTCGTCCTCGCTGGACACTCCCGGGCCGGTCGCCCGTACGGTCGAGGACGCGGCCCTCCTGCACGCGGTCATCGGGGGACCCGACCCGCGCGACTCGACCTCGATCCCGGCCCCGGTGCCGGACGTGGTGGCCGCGGCCCGCCAGGGCGCCAGCGGCGACCTCACCGGCGTACGCCTCGGGCTCGTCAAGGAGTTCGCCGGTGAGGGCGCCGAGCCCGGGGTGTCGGCCGCCGTCCGGGACGCGATCGAGGCGCTTACCAAGCTCGGCGCGGAGGTCGTCGAGGTGTCCTGCCCGCACTTCAGGTACGCGCTGCCGGCCTATTACCTGATCGCGCCGAGCGAGTGCTCCTCGAACCTCGCCCGGTTCGACGGTGTCCGGTACGGGCTGCGGGTCGGCGACGACGGTACCCGGTCGCTGGAGGAGGTCATGTCGCTGACCCGGGACCGGGGCTTCGGTCCGGAGGTCAAGCGGCGCATCATGCTCGGCACGTACGCGCTGTCGGCCGGCTACTACGACGCCTACTACGGCCAGGCGCAGAAGGTACGTACGCTGATCAGCCGCGACTTCGCCGCCGCCTTCGCCGCCGCCGACGTGCTGGTCGCACCGACCACCCCGTTCGTGGCGTTCCCGTTCGGGGCCCGCACCTCCGATCCGTACCAGATGTACCTGGCGGACCTCTACACGATCCCGTCGAACCTGTACGGCGGCCCGGCGATCTCCGTCCCTTGTGGACTGTCCGAGGGCCTGCCGGTCGGACTGCAGGTCATGGCGCCGACGATGGCTGACGACCGGATGTACCGGGTGGCCGCCGCGCTGGAGTCGACCGTGGGGCTGTTCACCCCGCCGGAGCTCTAGGACACGGCGGCCACCGCGGCGTGCTAGCCCTTACGCGCCCTCGTGGTTGCCGGCGCAGCGGTCGCGGTGAACGCGTCGTAGGCGTACGCGCCCGCGACGGCACCGATGGCCGGACCAACCAGGTACACCCAGATATGCCCCCAGTCGGTGGCGCCGCCGGCCAGCGTGAGCGCCAGCTCCGGCCCGAAGGTGCGGGCGAAGTTCATCGACGCGCCGGTCAGGACGCCGATCGCCAGGACACCGACGCCGATGGCGAGGCCGATGCCGAGCCCGTTCATCCGGTCGCCAGCGCGGTCGCCGCTGGTCAGGGCCGCTACCACGCAGACGAACAGGAATGTCGCGACCGCCTCGGCGAGGAGCGCACCGACGAGACCCCGGCCGGTGTCGGCGCCGGCGGCGAGATGGGTGGCGCCCAGCAGCTGGCTGACGCCCTGCTTGCCGTAGCTCGCCCAGAGGACGAGCGCGCCGAGGAATGCGCCGACAAGCTGGGCGGCAACGTACATCGCCGCCTCGGTCCAGCCGATCAGACCCCGCAGCGCGATGGAGAGCGTCGCCCACGGGTTGAAATGGCCGCCCGAGACGGGCCCGAGGATCCAGACGCCGGCGGCGATCGCCACAGCGAAGGCGAGCGCCACGCCGAGTAGCCCGCCCAAGCCGGCGACAACCGCTGCGCAGCCGAAGTAGACGAGGAAGATGGTGCCCAGCGCTTCGGCACCGAGCCGGACTGCTAGTCCTGAACGCATGCACTGACCTCCAGGGGCTTACCAGGGATCGGACGCCACTCAGAATGGCACCGATCACTGCATATGCAAGACCCAACCCGCTGGCGATCGGATCGGCCGCTAGGCTTGACCGGTGAGCGCGAGCACTGCTGCTGCCGCCCGGTACGAGCCGGTCATCGGCCTGGAGGTCCATGTCGAGCTGGGCACCCGCACGAAGATGTTCTGCGGCTGCCCCACCGTTTTCGGCGCCGAGCCCAACACCCAGGTGTGCCCGGTCTGTCTCGGCCTGCCGGGTTCGCTGCCGGTGGCCAACAAGGCCGCCATCGAGGCGACGATCCGGATCGGGCTCGCGCTGAACTGCCAGATCGCAAGCTGGTGCCGCTTCGCGCGGAAGAACTACTTCTACCCGGACATGCCGAAGAACTTCCAGATCAGCCAGTACGACGAGCCGCTGTGCACGGACGGCTGGCTGGACATCGACGTGGACGGCGAGGTCGTCCGGGTGGGCATCGAGCGGGTGCACCTGGAGGAGGACACCGGCAAGACGCTGCACGTCGGTGGCGCCACCGGCCGCATCCATGGCGCCACCGAGTCCCTGGTCGACTACAACCGGGCCGGCATCCCCCTGGTCGAGATCGTCACGAAGCCCGTCCCGGGCACCGGTGCGCTGGCTCCGGTCGTGGCGCGGGCGTACGTCGCCCAACTGCGCGAGCTGGTGCGGTCCCTGGGTGTGTCGGACGTACGCATGGAGCAGGGCTCGATGCGCTGCGACGTGAACACGTCGCTGCACCGCCCCGACGAGCCGTGGGGTACCCGTACCGAGACGAAGAACGTCAACTCGCTGCGCAGCGTCGAGCGGGCCGTCCGGGCGGAGATGGCGCGCCAGGCCCGGGTGCTGGCGGCCGGCGGTACGGTCACCCAGGAGACCCGGCACTTCCACGAGGACACCGGGGACACCACGTCGGGGCGGAGCAAGGAGACCGCGACCGACTACCGGTACTTCCCGGAGCCCGACCTCGTACCGCTCGCCCCGGACCCGCAGTGGGTCCAGACGCTCCGGGCGGGGCTGCCCGAGCCGCCGCGGACGCGGCACCGCCAGTTGCAGGTCCACTGGGGACTGTCCGATCTGGACATGCAGGCCATCGTCAACGCCGGCGCGGTCGAGCTGATCGAGGCGACGGTGGCGGCCGGCGCGACACCGGACGCCGCCCGCAAATGGTGGCTGCAGGAGCTGTCGCGGCAGGCGAACGAGGCGGGCGTCGAGCTGACCGCGCTCGAGGTCAGCCCGGTCTCGGTCGCGGAGCTGCAGCGCCTGGTCGACGACGGGAAGCTCACCGACAAGCTCGCCCGTACGGTGCTGGCGGGCGTCGTGGCCGGGGAGGGCACCCCGGTGGAGGTGATGGCCGCTCGCGGCCTGGAGGTCGTCTCCGACGAGGCCGCGCTGGGCGCGGCCGTGGACGCCGCGATCGCGGCCAACCCGGAGGTGGCACAGCGGATCCGGGACGGCAAGGTCGCGGCGGCCGGGGTACTGGTCGGAGCGGTCCTGCGGTCGACCGGTGGCCAGGCGGACGCCAAGGCCGTACGCGAGCTGGTGCTGGCGCGGCTCTGCTAGTCGACCCCCTAGGGAGATATACATCTATCTTTCTTGGAGTACTTCCACTTTCCTGACGGTGTGGCCACCGCACTCGGTACCGATGCCCGCGCGCTCGAGGGCGCGTTCGCCGCGCTGGCCCTGATGCGGCGCCTGTCCTGGGTGCCGCGCCGGCCGGCCGGGCCCGGTGCGGCCCCGCCGGACATCCAGTTCGACCTCGATCAGGTGATCCCGGCGCCGGTGATCGTCGAGGGCGTGCAGGTGCGGTTCCCGCCCGTACACACGGTGTTCGCCACGGCCCGGCTGGGTGGTACGCCGACCCGGCGGGACCAGGACACGCTGACCGAGGCGCTGGGCGCGATCGAGCAGCGGTACCCGTGGTCGCCGGCGGGCGTGTTCATCCACCTGGCGTACGGCCTGTCGTACTTCCGCCGGCTGCCCCCCGGACTGCTCGCGCTGCACGTACCGCGGCTGCTCAGCGACACCAGCCGGTTCGTGCTGGAGGAGGCGGTACCCGCGCCGACCGACCGGGCGGTCCGCATCGAGCAGGACGACCTGCTGGTCACGCTGCGCGGTGACCACCCCGGACGGCTCGCCGACGTGCTCGGCTGGCTCGGCGGCACCGATGATCTGGGCGGCCGGGCGGTGGCCTCGCCGCGGTTCGACGCCGGCCTGGTGTTCACCTCGGGGCGCGCGATGTTCCTCCAGGTGGGCCTGCCGCGGCTGCTGGCCGCCACCGAGCGGATGCCGTTCGCGATGCTGGTGAACCCGCGCTCGCCGGGCTGGCTCGAGGCGGGCGAGCCGGACGCCGCGGCGCCGGCTCGCGAGGTGGCGTTCCGCGGGGCGGGTGCGGTCCGGTACACGACCTCGCTGACCGGCGACTACTTCGACCATGGCGCGATCCAGCACCTGGCACACGAGATCCTCGACCTGCCCCGGTTCTACCGCGGCAGCCGCCGCGGCGACACCGAGTTCATCGCCCGCGTACAGCACCTGTTCCTCGATCGCGACCACGAGGTGGCCGCCACGGCCCCGGTACCCCACCGGCTGGACGGCCCTGGGTTCGACGGCCTGGATGTCCCCGGCGGCGAACGCCGACCGAAGAACCACTACTCGGCGTTCGTGCCGTCCGCGGCGGCGTTCGCCGGACTGCGTACGCCTGGGTTGGAGCGGTTCGCGACCGCGACCCGGCGGCAGAACTTCCTGGTGCCACCGCGCCGGCACCGCGCGTTCCCGTTGCTGGAGCTCGCCTGACTCAGCCGCTGGGCGTGGGCGTCGCCGACGGCGTGGGCTCGGACTTCGGCTCCACCGGCTGGTTGACCAGGTGGCGGGACAGGTTGACCTCCGCCTTGCCGGTACCGCCGACGCTGATGTCGTCGTACGCCTCGAGCGTGCGCTGATCGTTGAAGTAGAGCACCGACAGCGCCAGCGGCAGCGGGTCGGCCGGCTCGAGGCCGCGCAGCCCGGCGCCCCCGGTCGAGCCCTCGATCATCAGCAGGCTCTTCGGATCGGTCGGTGGCGCGCCGGGCACCGTGAGGTCGTGCACCTCGCGGCGGTGGGTGTGCCCGGCCAGCACGATCGGTACCTGGCCGGCGAGCGGCCCGGCCGTCCTCGGGTCGTGTACGAGCGCCACGTCGACCCGTTGCCCCGCGTCCCGGACCGTGCTCGCCAGCCGGCTGCCGGCGCCGACGACCTCGGCAGCCGTCTGCTCCGATTCGCCGCTACCGGCCGGCGAGGTCTCCTTGTCCGGAGTGAACCGCGGATCGCCGATACCGGCGAGCGTGATGCCCTGGACGGTCCGTACCTGGTTCTCCAGCACGATCGCGTTCGGTGCCCGGGCGACGGCGGCCGCGATCAGGCCGGAGTCGTGGTTGCCGCGGATGAACACGTACGGCACGTCGAGCGAGGCGATCGAGGAGACGTAGAACGCGCCCTCCTGCTCGGTGCCCCAGTCGGTGACGTCGCCGGTGTCCACCACGACGTCGATGTCGAACTGGTCCACGACCGTCTTGATCACCGACCAGGCGGCGGGGTTGAGGTGCAGGTCGGACACGTGCAGGACGCGGATCGTGCCGGGGTGCGGCTCGAACGAGGGGAGCCCGTTGACCGTGGTGTACAGCCGCCCGACGTTCTGGACGAGCTTCTGCAGCTGGTCGCGGTACTCGTCGTACCGGTTGGCGATGCGCTGAGCGTCACCGACCACCGCAGGGGCGTACGCGAGCAGGCCTTCGTACCGCGGCTCCTCGATCGAGCGCGGGCGGAACGTACCGGCCGCGGCGGCCAGGCCGGCCACGACGGTGACGAGCGCGAGGCCGCCCGCCCAGGCGACCCGGCTCATCCGGCGGAACACGAGCGCGGCGAGCAGCATCGCGGCCAGGACCGTGGCACCTGCCGTCTGCAGCATCAGCCGGGTGAGCCCGGTCTCCACGTCGGTCACCGCGCTCTCGCTGGCCCGCGCGATGCCGTTGGGGTCGGCGACCAGCGCCCTCGTGCGGCCCTGGTCGAGCGACCCGAGGCGGACGGACAGGTGAGCCGGCCCGTCGTGGCTGTCGAGCCGCAGGGCGCCCAGTGGCGGGATCTGCACATCCGTATCCCCGTGCACGGACGGCGTGATCTGCAGCTCGGCGCGGAACGGGCCGACGTTGGTCTCGGTGTGACCGGCGAGCACGAGGCCGAGCCAGATGCCGCCCAGCGTCACGGCGAGCATGGCCACCACGAGTCCGGACCGGCGGACCGCGGTACGGCTGACCAGCCAGCGGCACATGGTGCTAATCATGACTGGTCCGGCGAATCCGTGCCAACCATCAACCTTTGCTGATTGCCGCACCACTGAGTACCAACCGCAGGATTCGGTCATCGGTCGGCGCCGGGGTACCGCGGCCGTCGTGGTTGGACGTGGTGACCCAGAGCGAGCCGTCCGGCGCGCGGATCGCGGTGCGCAGCCGCCCGTACTGGCCGTTCAGCTCGTCCCGCGGCGCACCGAGGGGGGTCCCCGCGCCAGTCAGTTCGATCAGCCAGAGCCGCGTGCCACGCAGGGCGGCCGCGACGATCACCTGGCCGGCAACCGCCATGCCGGACCAGGACGCCTCGCTGGTCGCCTTGACCGTGATCGGGTTGACGATGCGGGAGTCGTTCGCCATGCCCTCCACCTCGGGCCAGCCGTAGTTCTTGCCCGGCTCGATCCGGTTGATCTCGTCCCAGGTGTTCTGCCCGAACTCGGCCGCGTACAGCCGGCCCTGCCCGTCCCAGTCGAGCCCCTGCACGTTGCGGTGCCCGTACGACCAGACGAGGGAGTTCGGGAACGGGTTGCCGGGCGCGGGTCGGCCGGCCGGGGTCATCCGGAGGATCTTGCCGGCGAGGCTGCGTACGTCCTGCGACTGGGCGCCCCGAGAGCCGTCGCCGGTCGTGGCGTAGAGGTAGCCGTCCGGCCCGAAGGCGAGCCGGCCGCCGTTGTGGATCGAGGACTTGGGGATGCCGGTGACGATCGGCTGCGGGCGCTCGCCGAGGACGAGCTTCGCGATCTGGTTGTCGTCCGCCGCGGTGTAGTAGACGAACACGGTCTTGTCGGTCTGGTACGCCGGGGAGACCGCAATGCCCAGCAGCCCGCCCTCGCCGCTCGGTTGGGCCTGGGTGATCTGCTGCACCTGGGCGACCTTGAGCCCGTCCGGCCCGATCTCGGGACCGATCTTGAGGATGCGGCGGGTGTCCCGCTCGGTCACCAGCGCACCGCCGTCGGGCAGGAACGCCACCCCCCACGGCACGCGCAGCCCCTTGGCGATCACCATCGGTGCACTGCTGACCCCGCCACCGCCGCCGGACCGGGGCGGCGACGCCGACGGCGTCGGGAACCGCGGCGGCTTGCCCGCCTCGTCCGGCGCGGGCGGCCCGAAGCTGCACGCGGTCAGCCCCACGACGGCGGCCATGGCTACCGCGACGGCCGCGGCGCTCGTGCGGCGCGGTGCGATCGTGGCGCGGCGGATGCTCACGCCACTCAGCCTAGCGGCGCATTCCGCGGCCGCTGGGTTCTCGATGATCAAGTTTGCCCGGTCGCTCATGGCAGGGAGAGCGTGCCGGCGGTGCCGCCGGTTCCCCGACTAGGCTCGGTCACCGTGAAGGTCTGGATCCCGCACGAGGGGGGAGTCGCGCTGCTGCCCGGGTTCCCGCAGGGCGCGGTCCAGGTGGAGGTGTACCGCGGCCTCGACACGCCGATGCCGTCCGACCCGGCGGGCGTCGAGTTCTGGACACCGCCGTTCCTGTCCCAGGGCGGCGTGGTCTCGATGACCGAGAAGATGACCTCGCTGCGGGTGATCCAGCTGCTGTCGGCCGGCGCGGACGCCTGGATCGGCAAGATACCGGGCGAGGTCACGCTCTGTGACGCCCGCGGCGTGCACACCTCACCCGTGGCCGAATGGACGGTCGCGGTCATCCTCGGCTACCTGCGCCGGTTGCCCGCGTTCGTCCGGGCCCAGGAGCACCAGCAGTGGTCGTACGCCGCACACACCCCCACCGACACGCTGTACGGCAAGCGCGTGCTGATCCTCGGCGCCGGCTCGATCGGTACCGCGATCTGCGACCGGCTCGCGCCGTTCGAGGCGAAGCTCATCAAGGTGGCCCGGCGGGCCCGCCCGGCCGACGGCGTACACGGCGTAGCCGAGCTGCCCGCGCTGCTGCCCGCGGCCGACATCGTGGTGCTGATCGTGCCGCTGACCCCGCAGACCCGCGGCCTGGTCGACGCGGCCTTCCTCGCCCGGATGCGGGACGGCGCGCTGCTCGTCAACGCGGCGCGCGGCAGCGTGGTGGACACCGGTGCGCTGGTCGCCGAGCTGGCGAGCGGTCGCCTGCACGCCGTCGTCGACGTCACGGAGCCCGAGCCGCTGCCTCCCGGCCATCCCTTGTGGACGATGGAGAACCTGCTGCTCACACCGCACGTAGCCAGCTCTGTACGCAACCTGCTGCGGCGCGCGTACGAGCTGGTGGGCGAGCAGATCGGCCGAGTGCTCGCGGGCGCGCCGCTGACGAACGTGGTAACGGACGGCTACTGAGCCGACGGCTACGGCTGCCGCTCGGGCGGCGGCTGGCCGCTCGCCGCGAGCAGCCGCGGGATGTCGGCCGGCGTGACGGCGGTCAGCAGTACCGAGTGCCCGTCCGTCAGCGTCGCGACCACGCGCCGGCCCGGTACCGGCGCGATGGCCGCGACCTGTGGCCAACCGAACCGGCGCTGGCCGAACAGGGCCCGAACCCGTACGCCGGAACCGTCCGCGTCGGTGCCCGACCGCCAGGCCCAGGCCGCGACGGCGATCGGGATGAGCAGGATCGGCGTGAGCAGCGGCGCGGCGGCGACCAGCGGTACCGCGGCCACGAGGGTGATCACCGCCGCAACGGCCAGTGCGGCATGATGTCGGAACCGTACCCGGGCTGCGGTCTGCACGCCGCCCATGGTCCCATTGCCGGCCGGGCCGGCATGATGAGGGCATGTCGCTGACCCCCGGAGCCGGCAACGCCATCCTCAAGGAGAACTTCGCACCGTGGGTCCAGGACCTCGGACTCGTGGTCGAGCAGGTGGGTGAACGCCACGCGGTGCTGCGGCTGCCGTGGTCCGACCGGCTGGCGCGCGAGGGCGGTGCCCTGTCCGGCCAGGCCTTGATGGCGGCCGCCGACACGAGCACGGTGATCGCGCTGAGCGTGGCCCGGGGCGGATACGGGCCGATGACGACCGTCCAGCAGTCGACGACCTTCCAGCGCCCGATCGTCGGGGCGGACACCCAGGTCACCGCCCGGGTGACGAAGCTGGGCCGGACGCTGGCATTCGTCGACGTGACGATGACCGTCGACGGGGCGGTCGCGGCCACAGCGACCACGGTCTACGCGATCCTCGGTTGACCCGGGCCGGCACGGCGACCGGGCGCGGTGACCCTCCGCCGGGCCGGCGTAACCCGGCGGATTGACACTCGTTATCGGTGGTAGGCGCGTCGTAACAGCACGCCAGCACGACGGGCCTACCTGCCACGTGTCGCCCCTCACGACTCACCGAAGGACCGGCTGGCCTTGTCCGTCGTGCCCCCTGAAGCGTCGCATCCTGCCGCCCTTGCTCAACTCGTACCGGGACCGGTGCCGCCAATCGGCGTACTGGCGCCGGCAGTCGGCGGCGTGTTCCTGCTGTCCGGGCTGATCGCCCGGCTCCCGGCGTTGGCCGTGCTCGTCGCGGCGGTCGGGGTGGCTACGGCCGCACCCACCGCCCGCCTGCTCCGCC
The DNA here is from genome assembly GCA_016880465.1 of Micromonosporaceae bacterium. Taxonomy (GTDB): domain Bacteria; phylum Actinomycetota; class Actinomycetes; order Mycobacteriales; family Micromonosporaceae; genus EFPC-2. The sequence goes on along the minus strand of JAEHDK010000052.1, from coordinate 3,692 downwards.
TGGCTGCGGCCCGCCACACGCGGCACGGGCCGGGTCGAGGCGCCGGGCTGCTGGGTCTCGGCGCGCTCACCGGCGCGCTGACCGCGCTGACCCTGCCGTTCGTCGTACCGGCCGACCGGCCGTACGCCGCGCTGGGCGGGCTCCTCGCGAGCGCAACGGCGTACGTGCTGGGCCTCCTGCGGCTGCCGGGTACCGCGCCCGCGCCGGCCGGCCGGCTGCGGCACGCGCTCGACGGGACGGGCGTCGCGGTGTGCCTGTTCTTCGCCGGCTGGCTTCTCGTACCGGCGGACGTCGGCGGCCGGCCGGTCGCCGGCTGCGCCCTGCTCGTGGCGTGCGGGGCCGTCGCGATCTCCGTCCTGGCACCGCTACGTACGGATCGGTACCGCCGCCCCGCTGTGCTGTGCGGTACGGGCGCGGGCCTCGGCGTCGTCGGGCTGGCCGGGCTCACTGCGGTCCTCGCCGCCGGTGCTCCCGAGCCCGCCCTCTTCGCCGTCGCGCTGCCCCTGGTCGGGGCGCCGACGCTGGCCTGGACGGGGGCCCGGCAGGTGGCCGCGACGAGCCCGGTCGGTACAACCGACGCGCCCGGCGCGTTCGCCGGCTACCTGCTCCTGCCGGTCCCGCTGGGCCTGGTCGCCGCCGTGGTCGCGTACCACGCGATCGTCGTCGGCGGGTTCGATGTGACCGCCGTGGCGCTGGGCGCGGCGTTCTGCGGCGCGCTGGCCGTCCGCGAGACGGTCGCGGCGATCGACATCCGGCGGTACGCGCACCGCCTCGCGAGCCGGGAGGCGCACTTCCGTTCACTCGTCGTCGGCTCGAGCGACGTGACCGTGGTCGTCGATCCGGAGCTGGTGGTGCGCTGGCAGTCGCCCACCGCGGCCCGCCAGTTCGGGCTGTCGGACCAGGACGTCGTCGGCCGTACCGTCGTCGATCTGGTCCACCCGGACGACGCCGCGGCGGTCACCGAGCGGCTGCACGCGGTGCTGGCCGGCGAGCCGGTCGCGGCGGGCCGACCGGTGCTCGTCGAGGCCCGGCTGCGCGACGGGTTCGGCCAGTGGCGCGACACCGAGTCCACAGTCAGCGACCAGCGCGCGACGCCGGAGGTCGGGGCGCTTGTGGTACACGTCCGCGATGTGGGCGAGCGCAAGCAGCTGGAGCGTACGCTGCACGGCCTCGCGTTCACCGACCAGCTGACCGGGCTGCCGAACCGCCGCGACCTGCTGCGCTCGGTGGCCACCCTGCGCGGCGTACCAGGCCGTACCGGTGCGGTCCTCGTGCTTGATCTGGACGGGGTTACCGGCGCGGGTGCCGGGCGCGGCCGGGCGGCAAGCGACGCCGTGCCGATCGAGGCGGCGAACCGGCTGCGCGCCGGCATCGGGCCGGACGACGTGGCCGCCCGGCTGGCCGGCAACGAGTTCGCCGTGGTCACCCCGGACCGGCCGATCGAGGCGTACGGCCTGGGCATGCGGCTGCTGGCGGCGCTCGCCCGACCGTACGAGCTGCCCGGGGTCACCGTGCACCTGTCGCCCGCCATCGGGCTCGCCGAGGTGACCCGGCAGGAGAGTGTCGAGGAGATCCTGTACCGCGCCGACGCGGCCTGCCGCCGGGCGGGGCAGCTCGGCAGCGGCCGGGTCGAGTGGTACGACGCCTCCCTGGAGGCCCAGCTGCTGCGCCGCGGCACGCTGGAGCAGTCGCTGCCCGGTGCGGCCGGCCGTGGCGAGCTGGACCTGCTGTACCAGCCCATCATGGACCTGTCCGACGGCCGGCCCGTCGGCGTGGAGGCCCTGCTGCGCTGGCGGCATCCGAGCCTGGGTACGGTGCTGCCGGCCGAGCTGGTCCCGGTCGCCGAGCAGCTGGGCGTGATCGGCGAGGTCGGTACCTGGGTCGTCGACACCGCCTGCCGGCAGCTTGCCGCGTGGCGCCGCGACGGGCTGGGCGTCTGGGTCTCGATCAATGTGTCGGCGCGGCAGCTCGCCACCCACGACCTCCTCGCCGGCCTGATGTCGGCGGTCAACGGGTACGGCGTGCCGGCCGACCGGCTCACCGTCGAGATCGCCGAGCCCGCCGTCGGCACCGATCTGTCCACAGTGGTCACTCAACTCGCCGGGTTGCGGGCGCTCGGCGTACGCACTGCGGTGGACCACTTCGGCGCGGGGCAGACGTCGCTGGCGTACCTGCGCCGGCTGCCGGTCGACCTGTTGAAGATCGATAGCGCCCTGTTCGTGGAGCCCGCCGGGCGGTCCGGCCATGCCGGCCCGGGACCGACCGCGCCGCTCATCGACGTCGTCGTGAGCCTCGGTCGGCGGCTGGGCATGGAGATCGTCGCCGAGGGGCTGGAGCAGGAGCCGCAGCTGGAGCTGGTCCGCGGCGCCGGCTGCCGCTACGGGCAGGGCTACCTGTTCGGCCGCCCGGCACCCGCCGAGCATGTCGAGGCGTACCTGGAGAACTACCGGGCGCCATAATTCTGGGCTCGCTCCGCTCGCCTGGCGGGTGAACTCCGGAACTCAGCTCCAGCCGGGCATGGGGTAGGTGGTCAGCAGGTCACGTACCTCGCCCGCCACCGTGTCCAGAGCGGACTCGTCGCCCTTCAGGGCTGCCGCCACCGCCGTGTCGATCCAGGCGGCGACCCGCGGCATCTGTACCTCGGTCAGGCCCCGGGTGGTCAGTGCCGGCGTGCCGAGCCGGATGCCGGACGGGCTCCACGGCTTGCGCGGGTCGTACGGCACGGTGTTGAAGTTCAGCTCGATGCCGGCCCGGTCCAGCGCCTTGGCCGCCGGCTTTCCCTCGATGCCCTTGTTGGTCAGGTCGATCAGGATCAGGTGGTTGTCGGTGCCGCCCGAGACGAGATCGAACCCGTGCGCCAGCAGCGCGTCCGCGAGCGTCCTGGCGTTGGCGACGACCTGTGCCGCGTACTCCCGGAATGCCGGTTCGGCGGCCTCCTTGAGCGCGACGGCGACGCCCGCGGTCGTGTGGTTGTGCGGGCCGCCCTGCAGGCCGGGGAAGATCGCCTTGTCGAGCGCGGCGGCGTGCTCGGCGGTCGACATCAGCATCGCACCGCGGGGACCGCGCAGCGTCTTGTGGGTGGTCGTCGAGATCACGTCGGCGTACCCCACGGGCGACGGGTGTGCCCCGCCGGCGATGAGGCCGGCGATGTGTGCGATGTCGGCCACCAGGATCGCGCCGACCTCCCGCGCGACGTCGGCGAACCCGGGGAAGTCGATGGTGCGCGGGATTGCCGTACCGCCGCAGAAGATCAGCTTTGGCCGCTCGCGCCGCGCAAGGTCCCGGACCTGGTCGAGATCGACGCGGCCGGTCTCCCGGCCGACCTCGTAGTGCACCGGGTGGAACCACTTGCCGGTGGCCGAGACCGGTGAGCCATGGCTCAGGTGGCCGCCGTGCGGCAGCTCCAGCGACAGGAACGGGTCGCCCGGCGTCATGAACGCCAGGTAGATCGCCAGGTTCGCGGGGGAGCCGGAGTACGGCTGGACGTTGGCGTGGTCGACGCCGAACAGCGCCCGGGCGCGCTCGACGGCCAGCGTCTCGATCGGATCGATGAGCTGCTGGCCCTCGTAGTACCGCCGGCCCGCGTAGCCCTCCGAGTACTTGTTCGTCAGCACCGTGCCGGTCGCCTCCAGCACGGCCGCCGACACGTAGTTCTCCGAGGGGATCATGCGCAGCTTGTCGTGCTGCCGCCG
>JAEHDK010000520.1 GCA_016880465.1 Micromonosporaceae bacterium | reverse complement strand
TCGAAGCACGGAGTGCTGGGCCTCGTCCGGTCGGCCGCGGCCGAGCTCGCGGCGACCGGGGTGACCGTCAACGCGGTCTGTCCGGCCTGGGTGGACACCCCGATGACGGATGCCTCGGTGGCGAACATCGTTGCCACGACCGGGCGTTCCGCGCCGGAGAGCCGGGAGATCCTGGAGCGCCAGCAGCCGATCGGCCGCCTGATCACGACTGCCGAGGTCGCCGCGGCCGTGCTGTTCTGTGTGGACAATGGGGCGGTGACCGGGCAGGCGATCAATGTGGACGGCGGCGCGGTGCAGTCATGAGCGAGCGGAGCGGGCGAACCGGCCGGCAGAGCGAGCGGGTGAACCCGGCGGAGCTGGCGCCGCCGGCCGGCTTCACGCACGCGGTCGTCGCGCCGGCCGGTCGTACGGTCTACCTCGCCGGACAGACTGCGCTCGACGCGACCGGCCGGGTCGTCGCCGTCGGGGACCTCGTCGGTCAGTTCGCCCGGGCGCTGACCAACCTGCTCACCGCGCTGCGGGCGGCGGGCGGCGAACCGGCGCACCTGACCCAGGTCCGGATCTACGCCGTCGACCTCGCCGCCTACCGGGCCGGGGCGGCCGAGCTGGGCGCGGTATGGCGGCGGCTGTGCGGTCGGGACTACCCCGCGATGGCGGCGATCGGGGTGGCCCGGCTCTGGGACGTCGAGGCGCTGGTCGAGATCGAGGGCGTCGCGGTCGTCCCTCAGTCCACCCGGTAGAGCGTGACCGTCAGGTCGGTGCACTGCGGCAGCGCGCCCTGCGACACGCACGGGCCCCGCCGGCTGGACAGGGCGATCTGGTACGGCGGCTTGCAGAGCTCGCCCGGTACGAGATCGTTGCGGCCGGCGCCCGTACCGCACTCGTGCCAGCCGGCCGTACGCAGCGCGTCGGTGTAGCTCGTCCGGGCGGCCCGCTCGTCGACGTCGAGGCCGCGGTAGTCCACCCGCCACCGCGCGTACCGCTGCTGCATGCCGGCGGCCAGGTAGTCCACAGTGGATGCGGACCAGCCGGCCGGTACGGTGACCGCGGACAGCTCCCGCTCGCCCGCCTGCCGCCCGCTCGCCTCCCGGGCGGTGCCGCCGTCCCGGCAGCCGGCCGGGAGCACGGCGGCCGCCACTGCCAGCACGGCCGCGAGACGGGCCGACCGGCGGCTCACGGGCCCGGGCCGTCCGGCCGGAACAGCGGCGACGAGGCGCCGAGGATGAGCCGGCCTTCGGTGTTGGTGTCCAGACCGACCCGGTAGCCGTCCCGCTCGTCCTCGGCCCAGAGGTAGGGCAGCGGATCGGCGCGCCCGTCGCCGATCAGCCGGTACCCGTGGCCGGCCCAGTACGCCGCGAGCCGGTCGAGCGCGGGTGCCGTACCGCCCGGCAGCCACCACTTGGCCGCCACGAAGACGCGCCCGGCCGGCCCGCCGTCGGTGGGGTCGTCCACCGGCATCGTCTGGCCGTACGCCGGTTCGAGGTCGGCGAAGTCCACGCCGAGCGCGGCCGCCGCGTCCCGGACGTGGGCCGCCGCCCGGGCGTACGCCCGGTCCTCGGCAACGGTCGGCATCAGCTCACCTCTCCGGCCCGCCCGACGACGATCAACGCGATGTTGCGCCGCGACGACGAGTACGGATCCCAGTACTGTGAGTGTGCCCGCGCCGTTGCCACCGGCTCGCCCGGGTCGCTGGTGAACGTCTGCGCGCCGAACTCCGGCTCCGTCGGGTTGCGCCCGTGCACCAGGACGTCGGCCGGCTCCAGCCCGTCGTCGCCGACCGGCCACAAGTCGGTGTACGAGGCGTACTGGATCGGGTCGTGCCGGGCATGCGACGACCAGACCTGGTCGGCCGGCAGGGCCGTTCCGTCCGCGCCGTGCAGCCCGCCGGCGTTGTCCACGCCGACACCCGGGCTGCCGACGAAGATGACGTCGTCCGCATCGATGCCGTAGTCGCGGGCGGTGTACCCGACGACGGTGGAGCCGTAGCTGTGCCCGATCACCGTGTTGTGCGACCGGGCACCGTCGTGGGTGAGCCGCAGCCCGTCCTGGAACCGGTCGAGGTCGTCGGCGGCCGCGGCCGCGTACGACGGGTGCATCGCCTCCGGCACGATGTTCTGCGGTGCGTCGTACCCGATCCACATGATCGTCGACGTGCGCCGCGACGGATCCAGGATGTTCGCGTCGGCGGTCATCGCGTCCGCCCGGCCGAGATCGCCGCCGACCTGGCCGAGCCGGGCACCCGTACCCGGCAGGTAGGTCACGATGTTGTCGGCGGTGTCCGGGTCGCCCATGGCCACCACCGCGTGCCCCTTGCCGGTCGTATCGAAGCCCAGCAGGTACGGTCGCGGCGCGCCCACTCCGGTGACGTCGAGCGTACGGTCCAACCGGTTGCGCAGGTCCGCGATGCCGTGCAGCTTCTCGTTGAGGTCGGCCAGCTCGGTGTTCTCGGCCGGAGTTCTTGCGGCACCCTTCGCGTCCAGCACGGCGCGGCGCGCGTCCAGCGACTGCTGCTGCTGGTCGAGCACGATCCGGTTGGCCCGGTCGCGGTCGGCCGCCGGTACGCCGTCGAGCCAGCCGATCGACGCCGGGTACTCCCGGATCAGGTACTCCCGCTCCTGCGGGGTCAGGTTGTCCCACCACGCCTTGACCATGGCCGGATCGGCGCCCCGCGGCGGTACGGCGTAGAGCGGTACGTGCCCGTCGGCGAGCGGGTCGGTGCCGAACGGCGCCGGCACGATCTGGGCCAGCCGGCGGGCCGTCTCGTTGTCCGCGTTCGTCGCATCGGTCAGCGCGGCCGAGATCGCGGCGGAGACCCCGCTGGCGATGCGGTACCGGTCCGCCACGACCTGGGGGTGGGTGTACTCGTCGATGACCACCCGTACCGAACCGTCGGCCAGCGAGATGTCGAGCGTCCTGCGGTCGGCGTAGTCCACCACGATCTGGGCGAGCCGGCGCTGCGCCCGCTCGATCGCGTCGGCGTGGTTGGCCAGCACCACGTCGAGCTCGTGCAGCGGCGCACCGGCCGCGGTGTAGGTGGTGCGCAGCTTCGCCAGCTCCGCGTTGGCGGCCGCCCCGGCCTCGCCGCGCCAGTACCCCAGGTCGGCCGCCGCGTCGTGGAGGTCGTCGGCGGCGCGCTCGGCGGCGACCGACAGCCGGCCGTACGCCGTCGACGC
>JAEHDK010000519.1 GCA_016880465.1 Micromonosporaceae bacterium | reverse complement strand
GTGCTGGCCGGCCGGACGGCGGCGCCCGGCCGCTCGCCGGTCGCGGTGACCACACTGCCGCGCTCGGCCTGCCTGAGCTGACCCGGGGCGGCGACTAGAGGGGGATGTTGCCGTGGGCGCCGCGCGCGGCCGGGGCGGCGGCGAGCGCCTCGGCGATCCGCCGGCGCGTCTCGGTCGGCTTGATCACGTCGTCGATCACGCCGATCTCCAGCGCGCGGTTCACCCCGCCGGCCACTCGGATCTGGTCCTCGACGAGCTGGGCGCGCAGCGCCTCGCGGTCCTCCGGCCGGGTGGCCGCGATCTTCTTGCGGTGCAGGATGTTCACGGCCGCGCTCGCGCCCATCACCGCGACCTCGGCGGTCGGCCAGGCGTACACCGCGGTGGCGCCGAGCGAGCGGGAGTTCATCGCGATGTATGCGCCGCCGTACGCCTTGCGCGTCACCAGCGTCACCCGCGGCACGACGGCCTCGGCGAACGCGTGCAGGAGCTTGGCGCCGCGGCGTACCACGCCCTCCCACTCCTGGCCCACGCCGGGCAGGTAGCCGGGCACGTCCACGAGCACCACCAGCGGTACCCCGAGCGAGTCGCACATCCGAACGAAGCGGGCCGCCTTCTCGGCCGAGGCGGCGTCGAGGCAGCCGCCCAGCCGCAGCGGGTTGTTGGCGATGACGCCGACCGTACGGCCGGCGAACCGGCCGAGCGTGGTCACGACGTTCGGCGCCCACTTCGCGTGCAGCTCGACGCCCGGCTCATCGAGCAATGCCTTGACGACCGGCTTCACGTCGTACGCGCGGTTCGTCTCGGCCGGCATCAGCGCGGCGAGGTCCAGCCCGTCGGCCACATCGGCGGGGGAGATCCGGCCCTGGTACCCGAGCAGGAACGTGAGCTTGCGGGCCTCGGCCAGGGCTGCCGCGTCGTCCTTGGTGGTGATGTGCACGACGCCCGACCGGCGGCCGTGCGGCTCCGGTCCGCCGAGCCGTTCCATGTCGACCTGTTCGCCGGTGACCGACCGGACGACCTCCGGGCCGGTGACGAAGATGCGGCCGCCGTCGCTCATGATCACCAGATCGGTCAGCGCCGGGCCGTACGCGGCGCCGCCGGCGGCCGGGCCGAGCACGACCGAGATCTGCGGCACCCGACCGGACGCCCGTACCATCGCCGCGAAGACCTGACCGACGCCGTCCAGCGCCACCACGCCCTCGGGCAGCCGGGCGCCGCCGGAATGCCAGACGCCGATCACCGGAACCCGTTCCCGGACGGCCGCGTCGACGGCATCGACGATGTGCCGGCAGCCCTCGATACCCATCGCGCCGCCCATGCGCGTCGCGTCCGTGGCGTACGCGATCGCGGGCGTTCCGTCGATCTCGCCGCGGGCATAGAGCACACCCGAGTCGTCGCGAGGGATGAGCAGGCGCAGCGACCCGCCGTCGAACAGCGCCCGCAGCCGTACCTCCGGATCGCGGAAGTCCGCAGTGGACGGTTCGGCGGCGACATGGGTGGTGGTCACGGGAAGCCTCCGGGGTCAGTGATGGTCGGCAAGGTCGGTCGTCACGGACGCGTGAAGACCAGTGCGACGTTGTGCCCGCCGAAGCCGAACGAGTTGTTCATGGCGGCCGGGATGTCCAGGCGGCGCGCCTGGTGGGCGACCACGTCGAGATCGACGCCGTCGTCCGGGTCGTCGAGGTTGATCGTCGGCGGTACGACGCCGTGGTGCATGGCGAGGATCGTGGCGATCGACTCCAGCGCGCCGGCCGCACCGAGCAGGTGGCCGGTCATCGACTTGGTCGCCGTCACCACCGGATG
>JAEHDK010000518.1 GCA_016880465.1 Micromonosporaceae bacterium | reverse complement strand
TCTTGAAGGTGATGTTCTGCTGGCTGAGCTGGTCGGCCACGTAGTGCTTGGCGAAGTTGGCGTTGCTGGTCAGGACGAGCCCGGCGACCAGCAGCAGGCCGGCCAGTAGGAGGCCACCCACGCTGAACGCGATGTCAAGTGTCCTGCGCTTCATTGTCCGTCTCCTGTTCCGGTGTTGTTCGGTTCGGCGCGGTATCGCACCGCGGATACGGTCGCGGTCGGCGCAGCATAGTCGCCAGGGGCCGAGGTCCCGAGCGCCGGGACCATTGGCTCACCTGCGGCAGGCGGCTTGGCGCGCGGTCCCGGCCGAACCGGGACTTACGGCCCTGAGCAGCATCGATGCGGCTTCCTAAGGTCAGAGGTGACGGCTATGTGCCGAGGGCTACCCGAGGTGGGAACGATGCGACATCTAGTGATCTTGGGCGGCGGGACGGCCGGCACGATGGCCGCCAACAAGCTGCGCCGCAGACTGGACCGCAGGCAGTGGCAGATGACCGTCGTGGACCAGGACGACGTGCACGTCTACCAGCCCGGCCTCCTGTTCATCCCGTTCGGCGCCTACCGGCCGGAGGACGTCGTCAGGCCCCGCCGGCGGTTCCTTCCCCACGGCGTGGCCCTGGTGCTGGGCGAGATCGACCGGGTGGACCCGGCGGCGCACACCGTCGCGCTGACCGACGGCCGCCGCCTGGCGTACGACTACCTGGTCATCGCGACCGGGACCAGCCCGCGGCCGGACCAGACCGCGGGCATGCTGGGCCCGCAGTGGCGACGGAGCATCTTCGACTTCTACACCCTCGATGGTGCGACCGCCCTCGCCACGGCGTTGCGCGACTTCGGCGGTGGCCGGCTTGTGGTGCACATCGTGGACATGCCGATCAAGTGCCCGGTCGCACCGCTCGAGTTCGCCTTCCTGGCCGAGGCGTACTTCCGTCACCGGGGCATGCGCGACCGGGTCGAGCTGGTGTACGCCACGCCGCTGCCGGGCGCCTTTACCAAGCCGATAGCATCGGCGCAGCTCGGCTCGATGCTGGCCGAGCGCAAGATCGCAGTCGAGTCCGACTTCATGGTCGAACACATCGACCCCGACGCCAAGACGCTGGTCTCCTACGACGAGCGGGAGATCCCATTCGACCTGCTGGTCACGGTGCCGCTGAACATGGGCGCCGACTGGGTGGCTCGCTCCGGCCTGAACGACGAGCTCAACTACGTACCCGTCGACAAGCACACCCAGCTCGCAAAGGGCCACGACGACATCTTCGCGCTCGGCGACGCCGCGAACATCCCGACGTCGAAGGCCGGCTCGGTGGCCCACTTCTCCGTCGACGTGTTCGTCGACAACTTCCTGGCCTACATCGACGGCCAAGCGATGACCGGCAGCTTCGACGGGCACGCCAACTGCTTCGTCGAGTCCGGCGACGGCCAAGGGCTGCTCATCGACTTCAACTACGACACCGAGCCCCTGCCCGGTACGTATCCGCTGCCCGTCGCCGGCCCGTTCCGGCTGCTCAACCAGAGCCGGCTCAACCACTGGGGCAAGCTCGCGTTCCGCTGGCTGTACTGGCACCTGCTGCTGCCCGGCCGCCCGATCCCGCTGCCGGCCCGCATGTCGATGGCCGGCAAACGTCGGCCCGACCCGAGACCAGACAAGGAGTAGGCCATGCCTGTCACCACCGTCGGCACCACCGCGGTGCACGTGGACGCCGAAGGATTCCTTACCGACTATGACGAATGGGACGAGCAGCTAGGCGCCGACCTCGCCGCCCGGATCGGCATCGACCTGACCGACGCGCACTGGCGCGCCATCCGGTTCCTGCGTACCGACTACGTCGAACAGGGTGAGACCGCCACCCTCCGCCGGGTGTCCATGCTGGCCGGCATTCCGATCAAGGATCTGTTCACCCTGTTCCCCGGCAAGCCGGCCAAGAAGATGGCCTACATCGCCGGACTACCCAAGCCGCATGGCTGCGTGTGAGAGAAGGCGTCATCATGAAGGCCCTGTTCGCGACGTCGATTCCCATCACGCCGCCCACCGCGGCCACGGCCGCACCCGCGCCGAGCATCGTGCCCGACTTCGGCGACGGCACACCGACGAAGCGCAAGCTGGCCATCATCTGCTCCAAGGGCAACCTCGACATGGCCTACCCGGGCCTGATCCTGGCCAACGCCGCGCTCGGCGAAGGCATCGAGACACACTTGTTCTTCACCTTCTGGGGCTTCGACATCATCACCAAGTCAAGGATGAGCGACCTGAAGTTCACCATGCTCGGCAACACCGCGACGCACCTGCCGCAGGGCCTGGGTGGCCTGCCGGGCATGACCGCGGTGGCCACCCATCAGATGAAGAAGCAGATCGCCGAGATCGGGGTGCCGACGGTTCCGGAGTTCCTCGAGCAGATCGTCGACTCCGGCGGCCATCTGTGGGCATGCCGGATGTCGGCCGACATGATGCACCTCGACGTGGCCGATCTCCACGGGGCCGTCGAGGGCATCATCAGCGCCGCCGACTTCATCGAGAAGACCGAGGGCGCCCAGATCCTGTTCATCTGAGCGCTGCGGCCACCCGCTCGCCGAGCAGATCGGCGAGCGGCGCGGACCGCCGTCGCCGCTTGCGCCACGCGATCTGCTGCCTGCACCATGACCGCGCGCCTTCGGGTCAGCCCGACGGGTGCTTCGCGAGAATCTCCTGCAACCGCGTGACGAACCGCAGCGACGCGTCGCGCTCGCGCTGCCAGACGTTGCGCCCGAAGATCAGTCCGGTGGCGCCCGCCTCCATGGACTCCCGCGCCTTCTCGAACATCACGTCGTCGCCGGCCCGCTCGCCCCCGGAGATCAGGACCAACGTCCGGTTCGCCGACCGTACGACCGCGTCGACAGCCGCCTGGCTGGAGAACTCGGCATCGTACTCGGACCTGACGCCGGTGCGCTTCTCCGGGTGCGGGAAGTTGACCTTCACCACGTCCGCGCCCAGCTCGCTGGCCGTACGCGCGGCGTAGTCCACCGCGTAGAACGAGTCCTTGCCGCCTCTTGCCTCGATCGCCGAACCCCGCGGGTAGGCCCACACCACCAGCGGCATGCCCAGCGCCGCCGCCTCCGCCCGGACCTGCCGGTACTGGTCGAAGTCGCGCTCCTGCGCCGGCGTACCGACATAGAGCGTGTAGCCGACCGCGTCGGCGCCCAGCCGGACCGCATCGGCGACACTGGCGTGCACCGGTGACAGGGCCCGCTCGTCGGAGGGGATATCGGTCTTGCCGTTGAGCTTCAGGATCAGCGGGACCTCGCCGGCGTAGTCCCAGAAGAACTTCTCGGCCAGCCCGATCTGTACCACGACACCGTTGAAGTTGCCCTCCACCGCCAGCTTGATGACGTACTGCGGATCGCTCGCCGCCGGGTTCGCGAAGAAGTCCCGTGGGCCGTGTTCCAGCCCCTGGTCGTACGGCAGGAACAACGCCGTACCGTTGCCCAGCCCGTGCCGGTACAGCATCCGGTGCAGCCGCGCCTTCTTGCCCGTACTGAGGCCAAGCGCCGCGAGCTTGGGTCGCGTTGTCATGACACCACCTCCATCGACTCTGCACCCACCACGCTCGTCCGCGATGACCGGCAAGGGCAGGGCCGCCGGCACCGGCCGGGCGAGGCCGAAGGTCCCGTCCATCGACCGATTCTCACGAGACCGGCCACCCGGTCAACCGTCCGGCCAGCAGGGCCCGTAGCACCCCGTGCATGACCGGCCGACGGTTGGCCGCCTGCTGGAAGACGCGCGAGCGTGGACCGTCGATGACGTCGGCGCTCACTTCTTCGCCGCGGTGCGCCGGCAGGCAATGCAGGAACACCGCCTCGGGAAGCGCCCGCGCCATGAGCTCCGGAGTGACGCGGTACGGCGCAAGCGTTCGCAGCCGCGCGGATCGGGCCTCGGGTGGGTCCCCCATGGAAAGCCACACGTCGGTGTAGACGGCGCACGCGCCGCGCACCGCCGCCACCGGGTCGCTCCCGATTTCGATCCGGCTGCCTGAGGTGGTGGCCAGCTTCTCGGCAACGGCGACCACGGCCGGGTCCGGCTGGTACTCCTGCGGAACGGCGAGGGCGAGATCCACGCCGGCGAGGGCACACGCCTCGAGCAGGCTGTGGGCGACGTTGTTGCCGGCGCCCACGTACGCGAGCCGGCGGCCGGGCAGGTCGCCGACCACCTCTCGGAGCGTGAACACATCGGTGATGCTCTGCAGCGGGTGGTGCCTATCGGTGAGCGCGTTGATGACCGGCACCTCGGTCGCGGCGGCGACCCGCCGGACGTCCTCGTCGTCGAACGTACGGATGACGATGGCGCTGGCGTAGGCGCCGAGCACCCGGGCCGTGTCCTCGATCGTCTCGCCGCGGCCGAGCTGGAGCTCGTCCGGCCGCACCAGCAATGGCACCCCGCCCAGCTCGACCACGGCGGTCTCCGAGGAGACCCTCGTCCGGGTCGACGGCTTGGTGAAGTAGAGCACGACCGTCCGGCCCTGCAGCAGGCCGCGCCCGACGTAGCGGTCTGCCTTGGCCTCGGCCGCCAGGGCCAGCAGTCGGTCCAGGTCGTCGGGCGTGAGATCGCTCGTGCGCAACAGATCCTTCATCGGTCCTCCTTGCCGCCGGGCAGGGCCGGCAGCGCCGACCCTGCCATCCGTGGCTCCTCCGGCGTCAGCCGCCGTGGCTCCCGGACCACTTTTCGAGGTACGGCTTGAGCACAGTGGACAGTGACGGCGACCCGATTTCGCGCAGCTCGTACCGCGCACGCCGGGTCGGATGTCCCAGGTCGACCAGGCGACCGAGGTCGAACGGCGTGCCGACGACCACCGCATCACAGTCCGTGGCGCGGATCGTCTCGGCGAGCTCGCGCAGCTGCTCGTCGCCGTATCCCATCGCCGGCAACACCGCGCCGATGGCGGGGTACTTCGCGAAGGTCTGCGCGATCGAGCCGACCGCGTACGGGCGCGGGTCTACCAGCTCGGCCGCACCGGCCTGCCGCGCTGCGACAGTACCGGCGCCGAACGGCATGCCGCCGTGGGTGATGGTCGGCCCGTCTTCGATGACCAGGACCCGCTTGCCTTCCAGTGACGGCCCGTCGTCGAGCGTGACGGGAGAGGCGGCGCGGATCAGCACAGCGCGCGGGTTGATCCGCGCAACGTTCGCAATCACCTGGTCGACCGAGCGCGGGTCCGCGCTGTCGGTCTTGTTGACGACGAGCACATCGGCCATGCGCAGGTTGGTCTCGCCCGGGTGATAGGCCACCTCGTGCCCGGGGCGCAGCGGGTCGAGCACCGTGATCAACAGGTCCGGTACGTAGAACGGGAAGTCGTTGTTGCCACCGTCCCAGATGATGACGTCGGCCTCCAGCTCGGCCCGGCGGAGGATGGCCTCGTAGTCGACGCCGGCGTACATGACCATGCCGAGCCGCACCGGGGCCTCGTACTCCTCCCGCTCCTCGACGGTCGGGTCGGATGCGTCGATGTCCGCGATGGTCGCGAAGCGCTGCACGCGCATCCGCTCGAGGTCTCCGTACGGCATCGGATGCCGCACCAGGGCGACGCGCAGCCCGGACTCGACCAGCAACTGCCCGACCCGCCGGCTCGTCTGGCTCTTACCGCAACCGGTCCGGACTGCGCAGACGGCGACCACGGGCTTGGTGCTGCGGACCATCGTGGCGTTCGGTCCGAGCAGCCGGAAGTCGGCGCCCGCCGCGAGCACGAGCGAGGCCTTGTGCATGACATCCTCGTGGGAAAGGTCCGAGTACGCCAGGACGACGTCGTCGACGTGCTCCCGCCGGATGATGTCGGTAAGCCGTTCCTCGCCCACGATCGGGATGCCGTCGGGGTAACGCGGACCGGCCAACGACGCGGGGTACGTCCGGTCGTCGATCCCGGGGATCTGCGCGGCGGTGAAGGCGACCACCGTCGTGCCGGCGTCGGACCGGTAGGCCGTGTTGAAGTTGTGGAAGTCGCGGCCGCCGGCTCCCATGATCACTATTCTGCGCATTGCTGCGCTCCCTTCGATTGTTGTGCCGGTGGCCGGGTCGCGGTGCCCGGCCACCGGAGCGGTCGTCAGCCGGTCAGCTTGCGCTGCTCGACCGTGATGACTTGGGCGATGGCGGCGTCCATGTCGTCGGGCACCAGCGGCACGTCACTGCGCTCGGCGACAGCCCCGGCCCCGGCCGCGGCTACCACCTGGGCCCCGCCACGCGCGGCGGAGTACCGCATCCAGAGGTAGACCGGGATGCCCAACAGCAACAGCAGGAACCCCTTGTAGACGACCTCGTAACCGGAGCCGGCGACGGTCCAGGTCGCGTAGGCGAGCGCGAGGGCGGCAATCACCGCATGCCCAGCCAGGCGCTTGCCGTCGAACCGCGTCCGGTCTGTGACGAGCAGCAGCAGTTGCGCGGCGGCCGAGAACACGTACGGGATCAGCGTCGTCAGCGTCGCGAGCAGGATGACGAAGGTGAACTGATCGCCCAGGCTGGCGTTGTAGTTCATCATGGTCAGGCCGGTGATGAACACACTCGACACGACCAGACCGACGACCGGCGCGCCCGAACGCGTCCTACGGGCGAACACCTTGGGGAACAGGCCGTCCCGCGCGGCCGCCAGCGGCACCTGGCCCTGCACCAGGATCCACCCGTTGAGGCAACCGAACGCACTGACCACGGCCGCGAACGCGATGATCGGGCCAGCCCACCCGCCGAATGCCGAGTCGGCGGCGTCCGCGAACGGGGCACCGGAGTCGGCGAGCGACGCTGCCGGCAGGATGCCCATCACCGCGACGGTCCCGGCGATGTAGATCAGCGCCGTCACCGCGGTGCCGATGATCGTGGCGCGCGGGATGGTCCGGCGCGGGTTCTCCACGTCCTCGGCCGGAATGGTCGCCGACTCGACGCCGATGAAGGCCCACAGCGTGAGCGCGGCCACCGCGGACACGGCACCGTACGCGCTCTGGCCGCTGGTGTTGAAGCCGCCGAAGTTGTCGACATCAATGAAGAACAGCCCGAATACGGCAAGGCCCAGTAGTGGCACCAGCTTGAGCACGGTGGTGACCACTTGCGCCCAGCCGCCCTGGCGGACGCCGAGGCTGTTGACGAACGTCAGCAGCCACACTGCGCCGATCGCGACAGCCGCGGCGAGCACCCGGTTGGTGTTGACCGCATCGAATGCCTTGAAGTAGCCGAGGTAGCTGACGAACGCGACCGCGATGGCGGCGTTGCCGACCCAGGCAGCGATCCAGTACCCCCACGCGGTGAGGAAGCCGACGAAATCGCCGAATGCGTGGCGGGAGTACGCGTACGGCCCGCCGGTCGCCGGGAAGGCCCGGGCCAGGCGGGCGAAGACCAACGCCAGCAACATCGCGCCGGTCGCCGTGAACAGCCAGCCCACCAGGCTTATCCCGCCGAAGCCGGCGAGCGAGTTGGGCAGCAGGAAGATGCCCGAGCCGATCATGTTGCCGATGACCAGCGCGGACGCCATGTACATGCCGAGGCCCCGGCGGTTGCGCACCCGGCCCGCGGCGGTTGGCGCGGTAGCCATGTCCTCCTCCAACAGAGGCGTCGAGAGGCGCGGACGCGATCGCGCCCGCTCCTGGCGCGGTCCGCGACGGTCGACGGTGACCATGGCCGGGCGGATCCACCAGTTGCGACGCTAGGAAAGACGGCGACTACCGATCAGGGTCGTTGGACCTGAATGCGTAGGGCCCACCGATCGGGGCAGCCGGCCGTGCCGCCC
>JAEHDK010000517.1 GCA_016880465.1 Micromonosporaceae bacterium | reverse complement strand
GCGCGACCCGGACGGGGCGCTGCGGCCGCTCGGCACCTTCGCCGAGGCCGATGCGACGGCTGGCCAGTCGCGGGCGGCGGACGCACCGGCGGTGCGGTCCAACGACGCCAAGGCCGACCCGGCCGGCCGGCGGTGGGTCGGCACGATGGCGTACGACGAGACGCCCGCCGCCGGTGCGCTCTACCGGCTCGACCCAGGCGCCACGACGCCGGTGCGGGTGCTGGGCGGCGTGACCGTCAGCAACGGCCTGGGCTGGTCACCGGATGGCGGCACGATGTACTACATCGACTCGCCGACCCGCCGGGTGGACGCGTTCGACCACGACCTCGCGTCGGGCACGCTGCGCGAGCGCCGCCCGTTCGTGACGATCCCGGACGATGCCGGTCACCCGGACGGCCTGTGCGTGGACGCGGCGGGGTTCGTCTGGGTGGCCACCTGGCAGGGCGGGGCGGTGCGCCGGTTCGCCCCGGACGGCACGCTCGACCGGGTCGTCGAGGTCGGCACCCCGCTCGTGACCTCGTGTGCGTTCGCCGGCGCCGGATACGACCAGCTGATCGTCACCACGGCGGCCGGTCGGGCGGTGCCGGCCGACCCGGGAGCCGGCCGGACGTACCGGTACCGCCCCGGCGACGCCGGCCGGCCGGCGGACCGGTTCGCGGGCTGACCGGCTCCCGGCGGCACTCGCTGCGCCGGCCGCCGTCCGCGTACGCTGCATGGCCATGACCGGGGAGAACGATGCGGCCGAGGAGCCGAAGCGCGGAACGGGCGGTAACGGCACGGGCAGTAACGGCACGGGTGAGCCGCGCGACGACCTCGTGACGACGCGGCACACGCTGACCGTGGCCGGTGGGCGGGAGCTGGCCTACACCGCGACGGCCGGGCGGCTCGTCCTGCGCCGCGAGATACACACCGAGGACAAGTTCGACGGGCCCCGACCGAAGGCCGAGGTGTTCCTCACTGCGTACACAGTGGACACCGCGGACCCGGCCAGCCGGCCGGTCACGTTCGCGTTCAACGGCGGCCCCGGCTCGTCCAGCGTGTGGCTGCACCTCGGGCTGCTCGGCCCGCGCCGCGTGGTGATGGGCGACGCAGGTGCGTTGCGGCCGCCGCCGTACGGGCTCACCGGCAACGCGGAGACCCTGCTCGCCGCGTCCGACCTCGTCTTCATCGACCCGGTGTCGACCGGCTACTCCCGGCCGGCGAAGGGGGAGAAGTCCAAGGACTTCCACGGGTTCACGGCCGACATCGAGAGCGTCGGCGAGGTGATCCGGCTGTGGGCCTCCCGGCACGGCCGGTGGATGTCGCCGAAGTACCTGTGCGGCGAGTCGTACGGCACGCTGCGCGCGGCCGGCCTCGCCCAGCATCTGCAGGACCGGTACGGCATGTACCTGAACGGCGTCATGCTGATCTCGTCGGTCCTGGACCTGGGCACCCTGGAGTTCGGCGGACACAACGAGACGCCGTACGTGGTGTACCTGCCCACGTACGCGGCGATCGCGCATCACCACGGGCGGCACGGCGACCGGCCGCTGGCCGAGGTGCTCGCGGAGGCCGAGGCGTACGCCACCCGCGAGTACCCGTGGGTGCTGGCGCGCGGCGCGCGGCTCCCGGCCGACGAGCGGGCCGCGGCGGTGCGTACGGTGGCCCGGCTCACCGGCCTGTCCGCCGAGTACGTCGACCGGGTCGACCTGCGCATCGAGCACATGCGGTTCTTCACCGAGCTCCTGCGGGAACGGCGGCGCGTGGTCGGCCGGCTCGACGGCCGGTTCGCCGGCTGGGACGCCGACTACGGCCGGGAGCAGATGTCGGCCGACCCCTCCTACAGCGCGATCCTCGGTCCCTACACGGCCGCCCTCAACCACTACGTACGGGCCGAGCTGGAGTACCACAACGACCTGCCGTACGAGATCCTGACGAACGCGGTACGGCCCTGGTCGTACCAGGAGTTCGAGAACCGGCACGTGCACGTGGCCGACCGGCTGGCCGCGGCGATGCGCGCCAACCCGCACCTGCGGGTCTACGTCGCCTGCGGCTACCACGACGGTGCGACGCCGTACTTCGCCGCGGAGCACACGATGGCACACCTCCAGGTGCCCGACGAGCTGCGGTCCAATGTGGAGTTCGCCTACTTCGAGGCCGGGCACATGATGTACGTGCACGAGCCGAGCCGGCTGGCGCAGTCGGCGCAGCTGGCGCGGTTCGTGGGCGGCACGGCATAGCGCGCGCCGGCCGACCGCACGAATACCCACCCGCGGCCACGATTTGACGGCGTAGCCCTCGCTGTCCAGCGTCAGCGTCCAGGAGTCAGCGGGAAGATCGAAGTCAGGGTGCGGCACGGGGGTCGTTTATCGGCACGTTGACCGGTCTGCTAGCGGCCAGAGCCACAACTCAAGAGACGTTCTCACTGGTCAACAGGCCGATCAGCTCGCCGGCGTTGCGCTGGGCATAGTCCGAGTAGCAGTTGTTCATCAGCGCGTGCGTCTCGCCGGTGTCCGCGGCCAGCCGGCGCAGCTTCGGCACCCATTGGGCGAGCTCGTCCGTGGCGTACCTGTAGCCGAACCGCTCGTAGATGTCCTTGCTCGTCCATTTGTCACTGTGCCCGTGGAACCGGACGACGGCGAGATCGGCCGTGGCCTCGGCCACCGGCGGGACCGACGACTTGTAGCCCTGCGGCATGTCCACGACCACGTAGGGCAGCTGGTGCTTGCGCAGGAAGTCGAGCGTCTCGGCCTGGTTGTCGCCGGCGAACCAGGAGGCGTGCCGGAACTCGACCGCGACCCGCAGCGGGCTGCACCGCTTCGCGACCTCCACCAGGTAGTCCTTGTTGGACCGGCGGATCGTGAACCACGGCGGGAACTGGAACAGCAGCACGCCCAGCTTGCCGGCGTCGACCAACGGGTCCATCGCGGACAGGAACCTGCTCCAGATGTCCTCATAGGACTGTGCCGGCAGGTCTCCCGGGTAGACATTCTGCTTGTCCGTGTCGGGGCGGAGATCCTTGTAGATCGCCGAGACCTTGGTCGGGTGCCCGGTCAGCAGGCTGAACGCCTTGATGTTGAAGGTGAACCCGGGCGGCGTGCGGGATGCCCACAGGCCCACCGTCTGCTCGGCGGGCGGCGTGTAGTAGGTGGCGTCGACCTCGACCAACGGAAACTGCGTCGCGTAGTAGGCCAGCCGCTTCTCGGCGTTGTCGGCCTCCGCCGGATACCACCCGGACGCGAGCAGTGTCTTGTCGGTCCACGACGCCGTGCCTACCTTGATGTCCCCCATGTCACCAGTATCTGTGGAACCCTGACATTTGTGCACCCGCTCGTGATCGTCGACGGGGCCAACGTCGTGGGCTCGGTGCCGGACGGTTGGTGGCGCGACCGGGCCGGCGCGGCCCGCCGGCTGCGCGACGCCCTGGCTCGGCTGGCGGCGGCGGGGCTGCCGGGCCTCCCCGGGCCCGTCGAGGTCGTCCTCGTCGTGGAGGGCGCCGCTCGCGGGGTCGACAGCATTCCAGCGGTACCGGTCATCGCGGCGCCCCACAGCGGTGACGACGAGATCGTCGAGCTGGTCCGGCAGGCCGGCGCCGAAGGCCGTACCACCGTGGTCGTGACCGCCGACCGGGGCCTGCGCGAGCGGGTCAGCGCCCTGGGTGCGCGGGTGGCGGGTCCCAGCGCGGTGGCCCGGAGGTGAACTACGGTAGGGCCATGGCGACCGCGCGCGAGCGGGCAGCCGCCGAGCTGGCCGCCCGGCCCCCCGGTGAGTGGCCCGCCTTCCTTCGCGCCAACTCCGGTCTGCCGGGTCCCCGGGCCAACCTGGAGCTGGCCCAGGCGGCCGCCGATACGGCCGACGAGGCGGCATTGCGGCAGTGGCTGGCCAGCGGCGACGAGTACCTGGCCCTGTGCGGCGCGATCGGCATCGGGCGGCTGGCGGCCGAGGGCCGCACGGACCTGTGGCCGCTGCTCCGGGAGGCGGCCACCGATGCGAGCTGGCGGGTCCGCGAGGGCGTCGCGATGGGCCTGCAACGGGTCGGCGATGCGGATGCCGGTCGCGTGCTCGACGAGGTGGACAGTTGGGTCGACGGGCCGCCGTTGCTGCGCCGGGCCGCGGTGGCCGGCATCTGCGAGCCGCGGCTGGTCGGGGACGCCGAGACGGCGACGCGCGCGCTGGCCCTGCTCGATCGGGTCACCGGCTCGCTGCTCGCCGAGCCCGACCGGCGCAGTGCCGACGTGCGTACGCTCCGCCAGGCGCTCGGCTACTGCTGGAGCGTGGTGGTGGCGGCCCACCCCGAGGCCGGCGCGCCGGTGTTCGCCGCGCTCGCCGCCGTCGACGATCCGGACGCGCGCTGGATCGTCAAGGAGAACCTGACGAAGAAGCGGCTGTCCAGCCCAGGATTCGGCTAGGCCCGGCCGTACACCGGAATCGCGGCACCGCTGATCGGCGCCGAGGCGTCGCTGGCGAGGAACCGGATGACCGTCGCGATCTCCGCGGGCGTGACCCATTTGCTGTGGTCGGCCTGCGGCGCAGCGGCCCGGTTGGCCGGCGTGTCGATGACGCTCGGCAGCACCGCGTTGCAGCGCACCCGGTCGTTGCGGTACTCGGCCGCGACGGCCTGGGCGAACGCGATCACCGCTGCCTTTGCCGTGATGTACCCGGCGGCCCCCGCGAACGGCGCGACCGCGGCCCGCGCCCCGACGCACACCACGGCGCCACCGCCGGCCGCGACGAGGTGCGGCACGGCCGCCTGGGTCATCAGGTAGGTCGGCCGCAGGTTCAGCGTCAGCATCCGGTCGAACTCGTCGACCGGGGTCTCGTGGACGAGCCCGGTGGCGGCGTACCCGCCGACGAGGTTCGCCAGCGCCCGCAGCGGCGTGGCCGGGTCACCGGCCGCGGTGGCGACGAGCGAGGCGACCGCCGCCGGGTCGAGCAGGTCCGCCCGTACCAGCGTCAGGCGGTCGTGCCGGGTCACCCGCTCGAGCTCCTGCTCGACCACCCAGGGCACGACCACGCGCCAGCCGTCGTCGAGGAACGCCCGGGTCGCGGCGGCGCCGAGGCCGCCCGTACCGCCGGTCACAATCACCGTTGCTGTCACGGCGCGACAGCCTAGCGCACGACCGCTTCCGCCGACGATCTTCGGCAAAATGACCTGCTCAGCCGCGGGTGCCCGACCGTTTCTTCCGGACGAACGACTGCAGCCGGCCCAGCGGCCACGTGTTGATGACCTCGTCCCGGGAGACCCAGCCGCGTTGCGCGGTACCGACGCCGTACCGCAGGTATCCCAGGTGGACCCTTGAGTGCGAGTCGGTGTCGACACAGAAGCGCACCCCGTACCGGCGGGCCCGCAGGATCAGCTCGTCGGCGAGGTCCAGCCGGTCCGGGTAGCTGTTCACCTCGATCGCGGTGCCGGTCCGCGCGGCCGCCTGGAAGACCGCGTCCCAGTCCACGTCGATCGGCGGCCGGCGGCCGATCAGCCGGGTGGACGGGTGCCCGATGATGTTCACGTACGGGTTCTCGCAGGCCCGTACGAGCCGGCGGGTCAGCTCGTCCCGCGACTGGTTGAAGTGCGAGTGCACCGAGGCGACGCACAGGTCGAAGCCGGCGAGGAAGCCGGCGTCCCAGTCGACCTCGCCGGTCGGGTCGATGTTGAGCTCGGTGCCGTGCAGCAGCGCCATCCGGCCGCCGTCCAGGTCCGCGAGCTGCGCCCGTTGGGCGAGCATCTTCTCGTCGGTCATCCGCTGCATCGGCATGTTCTTCGCGTGGTCGGTG
>JAEHDK010000516.1 GCA_016880465.1 Micromonosporaceae bacterium | reverse complement strand
GTCAACCGGTACGCCCGGCCGCCGGCGGCATCGACGAGCCAGAGATCGTCCTCGCAGACGAAGACCACCTGGTCACCGTGGATCGCCGGAAAGCGCAGGTAACCGCGGTCGGGGGCAGCCATTGGTCCTCCATCGGTCGGCGTGTTCGCGGCGGAACCCGAGCGTAGGCAGCGCAGCGGGCTGTTGGCCACCGGGCGCGGGCGCGCGGCATGCCAACCGGCCACCCGGGACCGGCTTGCCTGCACCGCGCCGGACCGCCAGGATCGGGCAATGCGTTGGGGGATCACCGTGCCGTTCGCCGGCGTGTCACTCGCCGATCACCGCCCCGTGTACGCCGGACTCGCCGCGGCCGGCTACACCGACCTGTGGTCGTCCGAGGTCGCCGGCACGGACGGGTTCACCCCGCTCGCGCTGGCCGCGGCATGGCAACCCGACCTGCGGCTCGGCACCGCGGTCGCGCCGAGCTTCACCCGCGGGCCGGCGCTGCTCGCGATGACCGCCGCGGCGCTGGCGGAGGCGGCACCGGGCCGGTTCGCGCTGGGCATCGGCGCATCCTCGCCGGTCATCGTCGACGACTGGAATGCGTTGTCCTATGTGGACCCATATGGGCGTACCCGGGATGTGCTGCGGTTCTTGCGCCGCGCGCTGGCCGGCGAGCTGGTGGACGGCGAGTTCGGGTCGTTCGCGGTCCGCCGCTTCCGGCTCGAACGGCCGCCACCCGTCCCGCCGCCGATCCTGCTGGCCGCATTGCGCCCCGGCATGCTGCGGCTCGCCGCGGCGCAGGCGGACGGGGTCATCCTCAACTGGCTGTCCGCCGCGGACGTACGGCAGGCGCTGCGCGTGACCGGGCGGCCGGACGGGTTCGAGGTGGCGGCCCGGATCTTCGTCTGCCCGACGGCGGACGCCGCAACGGCTCGGGAGATCGGTCGGCGGCTCATCGCGGCGTACCTCACGGTGCCGGCGTACGCCGATTTCCACCGCTGGCTCGGCCGCGCCGAGGCCCTCGATCCACTGTGGCGGGCCTGGGCGGCCGGCGACCGGAGGGCCGCGGCGGCGTCGGTACCCGACGAGGTGGTCGACGCACTGGTCCTGCACGGCTCTCCGGCAGACTGTCAGGAACAGATCCGGGAGTACGTCCGGGAAGGAGTGGGTACGCCGGTGATCGCCCTGGTACCCACGCCGGAGCTGGCCGGGGGCGGCCCTGAGGTCCTCGGTGAGCTGCTCGTTGCCCTTGCCCCGTCTACAGTGGAGGATTGACGCATGCGGTTGGCGGGCAAGGTGGCCGTCGTGACGGGCGGCGCCGGCGGCATCGGCACCGCACTGGTACGCCGGTTCGTGGCCGAGGGCGCCGAGGGCGTGGTGGTCGCCGACCTGCACGACGCGAAGGCGGTCGAGGTGGCCGCCGGGGCCGGCCCGGCGGCGTGGGGGCTGGGCGTCGATGTCACCGACCCGGCCGCGATGGCGGCGCTGGTCTCCACAGTGGAACAACGGTACGGCCGGATCGACCTGTTCTGTTCGAACGCCGGAGTCACCAGCGGCCTGGGTGTCGAGGCCACCCCGCAGGACTGGCAGCGGTCCTGGGAGGTCAACGTCCTGGCACACGTACACGCGGCCCGGGCCGTGCTCCCGGCGATGCTGGCGCGCGGCGCGGGGTACCTGCTGCAGACGTGCTCTGCCGCTGGGCTCCTGGTCGCGGTCGGCGATGCGCCGTACACGGTGACCAAGCACGCCGCCGTCGGCTTCGCCGAATGGCTCGCGGTGACGTACGGCGGCCGTGGCATCCGGGTCAGCGCCCTGTGCCCTCAAGGAGTGGCGACCCCGATGCTGCAGGACGGCCTCGCCGCCGGGCACCTCGGCGCCCGCGTGACCGCGGCGTCCGGCCGGGTGCTCCAGCCCGACGAGGTCGCCGATGCGGTCGTCGACGGCCTGGCCGCCGAGCGGTTCCTGATCCTGCCGCACCCGGAGGTGGCGCAGTACGCCCAGCGCTTAGCGACCGATCCGGACGGCTGGCAGCGGGCGATGCACCGGCTCGTCGCCGGGTTCGGTGGCGGGTGACCGCGGGCCGGTCTCGCCCGGCGCCCGCGGTACGGGAGGCAGGGTGATCCCGGACGCCCTCGACTCGGCGCTCGACGCGATCGCCCCCCTCGTGGCCCGCGAGCGGCGGGCGATCGTGGGTATCGCCGGGCCACCGGGCGCCGGCAAGTCGACCCTCGCCGCGGCGCTCGCGGCGCACCTCTGCAAGCGGCACCCCGACGCGGCCGTCGCGGTGCCGATGGACGGCTTCCACCTCGCCAATGCCGAGCTGCGCCGGCTCGGCCTCGCCGACCGCAAGGGCGCACCGGAGACCTTCGATGCGGCCGGCTTCGTCCACCTGCTGCACCGGCTGCGCAACGCCGACGAACTTGTCTACGCGCCCGCGTACAGCCGCGTGCTGCACGAGTCGATCGGGGGCGCGATCGCGGTGCCGCCGGCCGTACGCCTCGTCATCGTCGAGGGCAACTACCTCCTGCTCGATCGCGGGCCGTGGGCCGGCGTACGGCCGCTGCTCGACGCCGCGCTCTACCTCGACGCGCCCGACCGGACCCGGACCGCCACGCTCCTGCGCCGCCAGCGGGCCCGGGGGCTCGACGGCCACGCGGCCCGGGACTGGGTCTACCGCAGCGACGAGGCGAACGCGGCGCTGGTCACGATGACCCGCGGCCATGCCGACGTCGTGCTGACCCGCCGCCGGTAGCCGCATCGGGCCGTCGGGGTGGCGCGCGCCCGGGCGGCGAGCCATCACGGGCGTCGCGGCGTCAGCGGTGCCAGCGC
>JAEHDK010000515.1 GCA_016880465.1 Micromonosporaceae bacterium | reverse complement strand
CCGCAGGGTGGGTTGCCCGACGAGTAGGCACGCGAACGGCGATCGGGAGTCCATGTCGGAGTTCGTCAGCATGCGGATGCCTTCGAGTTGGGCGTGGTCGAGCAGGTGCGCCTCGTCGAGCTATGCCGAGGTCGGCATAGCTCGACCTATGCCGACCGAGCAACTATGCCGACACGTTGTCCCGGCAGCGCCGGGCACTGGCTGTATGGCGGGGCTCCTGGGTGCGGTGGGTCTGCCTGCTGTCGGCATAGTTACAGGCCTTCGAGGAAGGCGAGGATGTCGTCCGGCGGGCGGTAGCGGCCGGCCCGGACCTTGGTTGGGGTAGTCATTGCGAGGGCTCGTTCCTTGATCGCGAGGTCGGCGTGCAGGTAGGGCGCGGTCGAGCGAACGTCGGCGTGGCCCATCCAGAGAGCGATCACGGCTGTGTCGACCCCGGCTTGCAGCAGAGACATGGCGCAACTGTGGCGCAAGACATGGGGATGTAAGTTCTTGCCGCGAAGCGATGGGCAGTGTTTTGCCGCTTCGGCAGCGTGAGTGGCGACGCGGCGTTCTACTGAGTCCCGGCTCAGGCGCCGTCCGGTTCGGGTAGGGAACAGCGGATCGCTTGGGGTGCCGGCGCGCTCGATCATCCAGGTTTGGAGGAGTGTCTGCGTCGGTTTGGTGAGTGGGACGGAGCGTTGCTTGCGTCCCTTGCCTTCTTCGCAGCGCACGTGCGCCCCGGTGCCGAGCACGATGTCTCCACAGTTGAGCGCGACGAGTTCGGAGACGCGTAGGCCGGTCTGCAGCGTCAGTGCGAGTGCTGCGCGGTCACGGCGACCTTCCCACCGTTCTTGGTTGGGGGCGTCGATTAAGGCTCGAGCCTCGTCTGCATTGAGATAGCTGATCAGTCTCTTCTCGAACCGCTTCGTCGGCATGGCCAAGACTCGGTTGATGACGGCGGCGTGTTCGGGGTGCTGGTAGGCGGCGTAGCGGAACAGAGAGCGGATCGCGGTGAGGCGAAGATTGCGAGTGCGGACGCTGTTGTGCCGTTCGGCTTCCAGGTGGGTCAGGAAGGCCGCGATCAGCGTTTCGTTGAGGTCGTCCCAGTCCAGCGTTGACGGGGCCTTGCCGGTGGTGGTCTGCGCGAAGCGCAGCAGCAGCCGCAGCGTGTCCCGATAGGATGCGATCGTGCGAGGACTGGCCTGACGTTGTTGGGCCAACCGGTCGGTGAAGAACGCCTGCAGAGTCGGGGCAATCAGGCTCATCGCGCCACCTCCTGAGCGCCTTCAAGGCGGGCGGCGGCCTGGCCGAGCAATTCTGGGGTAGCGGTGAGATATGTATAGGTGAATCGAGGCTCGCGATGGCCGAGGTACGTGGCCAACCGGGGCAACAGTGCCTCGACATCCAGGCCGGCCCGGTACCAGCCCAGCAGGGTTCGAATCGCGAACCCATGTCGAAGATCATGTATTCGCGGCCGGATCGGTGATCCGGAGCTGATCCCTGCGGCCTTGACGGCTTTGTCGAAGGTCGCGCGGAAGTTGCTGTAGGCGACCGGAGTACCGGTGAGCGAGACAAACAGGCGTGTCGTTGCTGGACCGAGACGGTCGCGGTGACGTTTGTAGGCGCGCAGCGCAGTGATGGTCGACGCCGATACCGGTAGGTTACGTCCCTTGTGGAACTTGGTGTTTCGGACCAGGATTACCGCGTTGTCCCAGTCGACCTCGTGACAGTCGAGCCCGAGGGCTTCGCTGACCCGCATGCCTGTCACCGCCAGAAGTGCGATCACCGTGGCCAGCGTGTCCGCCCTGAACCGGAACGGTGTGGCGGCCCGAGCGCAACGGATCACCGCGGCAAGGTCCTCGTCGGAGAACACGTATGGGTCTCGGCGGCGACACCGATAGGAGACGAGCCCGGCCGGCGGGACCTCGGTACGCGGGTTGATTCCGGCAAGGTGACGAGCAAAGCCCCGCACGGCCATCAGGCGTTGGGCCGGGACGCTGCTCGCCGGGTTGAGATCGGTATCGAACACGAACGGCAGCGTCGATCGGACCGTCACGGTGTCCTCGCCGATGTCGTCGAGGTATGCCACGAATCGGGCCAGGTGTCGACCTTGGGTCTCGAGCTTGTGTCCCAGCGAACGCCGCAGCCGTAGGTAGTCAGCCAACGCGGCCTGCATTCCGGTCATCGGATCACCGGCCAGGGCAGCGCAAGTCCCCGCAGCGTTGTGTGATCGACTTTGGCATACACGGCTGTCGTTGCCAGGTCGCGCTGGCGCAGGACCTGGGCGATTTCCGGTAACTTGACACCGCGATCGAGCAGATCGGTCGCTAGCGCGTGACGGAGGAGGTGTGCCCGAAACGGTGCCAGTCCTGCTCTGCGGGATTGTCGCCAGACGACCTGACTGACGGCTGTAGGCCACAATGGACGGTGCGGCGCATGGACGGTCAGGAACAGGCGACGTGACTCGGAGTTGGGACGGGCTTTTAGGATGTACCGGGTCACCGAGTCACCGACATCGGTAGGCAGCGGCAGATGGTCCTCCCGCTGCCCCTTGCCGCGAACGACTACCTCACCAGCTCTCCAGAGCATGTTGTCCAGCGAGAGCGAAGCGACCTCGGCAGAGCGCAGTCCAAGGCGCCACAGCAGCCCGAGCATGGCGTGGTCTCGCATGCCCGCTCGGGTCGCCAGGTCGCAGCTGGCCAGCAACGCCTGCACTTGCGCGGCGGCCATCCGGGGCGGGACAGCAGTGTCCTTCCAGCCCGGCAGTGGCGGCACCGCTCGTGCTACCTCACTGTCGAGGAACTCCTTCAGGTAGAGGAATCGCAGTAACGAACGCAGCTCGGCGACGCGTCCTTGCAGCGAGCCGCGCGCCAGGCCGCGTGAGGTCTCGGCCAGCAAGAACTCGGTCACCGCCGTGGTCGTCACACCCCGCACACCGATGCCCGACCGGCCCGCGGTGACGCGGCCGGTCAGAAAACGTCGCGCGGTCATCTCGTAACGACCGATCGTTCTGACGGCCAAGCCCCGATCGGCGATCATCCACGTGCGGTAGTCGTCCATCAGCTCGTCCAGCGGCCCAGGCGGCTCTGCGCATTCCATGTCGTCTGACAGAACACCCCGGGAGCGCAGCACGTCCAGCAACGGCTTCATCGCAGCGACCGTAGGCGGCCTCCGCCGCGACGATGCCATGGTCGCGAGGAACGCGGTCAGTCGCGCTCGGTCCAGATCGCCAGCCTCGAGCCGTTGGTCGGCCATCCAGCGACTCAGCCGGCCCACCTGGTTGACCTTAAGCTCCTTCGACATGGCCGTGTAGCCCAACCGATCCAGCTCGGTTCGGAGCCCGTCGGCGTAATCCGCCAGCGGCCCCAGCACGCGGCTACGAGGCACCTTCGACATCTCAACCTCCTCTGTGCGTGACACCTGTCACGACCCGACGAGGAGACAGCCAAGCCCGCAACTATGCCGACACAGCGGACTGCCTGTGCGACCACTATCACCACACAGCAACGATTCTCTTCGTTGGATGTCGGTCGATGTCGGCATAGTTGCGCGGTCGGCATAGGTCGAGGATCAGGACCGGGGTGCGGCCGCGTTCGGCGGCTTCGATGGCCAGGGCGTCGGCGGCTTGGGGGACGAGGGTGGCCATGTGGGTGCGGGGCACCCCACCCAGTGCGGCGACGATGCCGTGG
>JAEHDK010000514.1 GCA_016880465.1 Micromonosporaceae bacterium | reverse complement strand
TCTCCGCCTCGGTCGACATGGACCGTGCCGTGCATTGGGCCGCCGACGTCGACCACGTGCGAAAGGACGGCTTGGTCGCGGTGACGGGAACGCCCGAGCGGATCGTCGGCCATGCGGGCTGGGAGCGGGAGCGCGAGCGGCCGGAGCGCGCCGAGGTCGCGATGGTCATCGACGACGAGTTCCAGGGGCGGGGACTTGGCACGATCCTGCTCGGGCAGCTCGCCGAGGGCGCCCGGACGCTCGGGGTCGAGATGTTCACCGCCGAGGTGCTGTCGGCCAACTCCCAGATGCTCCAGGTCTTCCGGGACAGCGGCTTCGCGGTCCGGACCCACGTGGTGCCCGGCGTGCTGCTGGTGGAGTTCCCGACCCTGCTGACCCCGGATGCGCTCCGGCGGTTCGATGAACGAGAGGAGCAGGCCGCCAGCGCCGCGCTGCGGCGGGTCCTGGCGCCTCGGTCGGTGGCGGTGATCGGAGCCTCGAGGCGGCGTGGGACGGTTGGTGGGGAGCTGTTCCATAACCTGTTGGCCGCGGGGTTTACTGGTCCGGTGTATCCGGTCAACCCAAAGGCCGCCGCGGTGCAGTCGGTGGCGGCCTATGCGAGGGTTGAGGAGATCCCGGGCCCGGTGGATCTGGCGGTCGTGGCGGTCCCGGCCGGGCGGGTCGTGGAGGTTGCGCGGGGGTGTGCGGCCAAGGGGGTTGGGGCGCTGATCGTGGTCTCGGCGGGGTTTGCCGAGAGCGGCCCCCAAGGGGTGGAACTCCAGCGTGAGTTGTTGGCGGTCTGTCGGCAGAGCGGGATGCGGCTGATCGGGCCGAACTGCCTTGGGGTGATCAACACCGATCCGAAGGTGCGGTTGGACGCGACCTTTGGTCCGACGCTGCCGTTGCGGGGTCGGGTCGGGTTTGGGTCGCAGAGCGGCGCGTTGGGTCTGGCGATCGTTGACTATGCCAACCAGCTCGGCTTGGGGCTGTCGAGTTTCCTGTCGGTCGGCAACAAGGCTGATATCTCCGGGAATGATCTGTTGGGGTACTGGCAGGAGGATCCTGACACCGACATGGTGCTGTTGTATCTGGAGTCGTTTGGCAATCCGCGGAAGTTCTCCCGCTTCGCGCGGCGGTTGGCGCGGACCAAGCCGATCGTGGCGGTCAAGGCGGGCCGGTCGGTGGCCGGGAGCCGGGCGACCAGTTCCCACACCGGCGCGCTGCTGGGGGCCTCCGACGTGTCGGTGGATGCGCTGTTCCGGCAGGCGGGGGTGATCCGCACCGACACCTTGAGTGAGCTGTTCGACGTCGCCAAGTTGCTCGCCGGCCAGCCCGCCCCCAAGGGGCGCAGGGTGGCGGTCGTGACCAACGCGGGTGGCCCGGGGATCCTGTGCGCCGACGCGTGTGAGGCGGCCGGGCTCCAGGTCCCCGTCTTGTCCGCGGAGCTGCGTTCCCGACTGGTCGGGGTGCTGCCAGCCGAGGCGGCCACCGGCAACCCCGTCGACCTGCTCGCGGCCGCCCCGGCGCAGCGTTACCAGC
>JAEHDK010000051.1 GCA_016880465.1 Micromonosporaceae bacterium | reverse complement strand
CGCGTCCTGTCCGACGAGAAGGTCAACATCCTCTCGGCGACCGTGACCACGACCCGCGACCGGGTGGCCATCAGCCGGTTCAGCTTCGAGATGGCCGACCCGAGCCACCTCAACCACGTACTGGCCGCGGTCCGCAAGGTCGACGGCGTCTTCGACGCCTACCGAGTGACATCAGGCGCCTGACCCCCCGAGGCCGACCTGGGGTCCGGCGGCGGCGGAGCCGACGCCTACGGCTGAGTCATCGTCAAGGACTTGATGAGGACCTCTTTCTTCGGGTGGCCGCCGCCGGCTGACGATGCGTACGCGCCGTCGTCGCCCGCCGCGCCGACCTGCTTGACGATGTCGAGGCCCTCGGTGATCGTACCGAGGAGGGTGTACGAGGCGTCCAGCTCGGTGTCGCCGTAGACGATGAAAAACTGCGAGCCGGTGCTGCCGGGGTCCTGGCTCTTCGCCATGGCGATGACGCCCTCGGGGTACGCGGGCCGCTCGCCGACCGGCAGGTTCTCCTCGTCGAAGCGGTACGACGGGCCGCCGGTGCCGTCGGTGTCGCGGTACCCGGGTCCCTTGGCGGTCGGGTCACCGCACTGGAGTACCTTCAGGCCCTCCGTGACCAGCCGGTGGCACTTGGTGTCGTTGAAGAAGTCCTTGCTGGCCAGGTACGTGAAGCTGGCCGCCGTACACGGTGTTTTCGACAGGTCGATCTTCGCCTTGATCGTGCCGAGGTTCGTGTCGATCACCATGGTCCGGGTGCCGGTCCGGGGCGGCGCGGTCGGCGGCAGGCCGACGTCCTTGACGTTCGGCTGCGGCGGTGCGGGGGATGCCGCCGGGTCGGGCGAGGGGCCGGTGTTCCAGGTGCACGCCAGCGGCCCGGCCGATGCCGAGGGGCTCGCACCCGCGCCGGACTTGTCGTCGTCGCCGAGACTGGCGACGAGCCACACCGTGCCCACGATGACGATGAGGGCGGCCACGCCGGCGCCGATGCTCACCTGGAGCCTACGCCGGCGCCGCGCCGCCTCCGCCCGAGCGGCCATCTCTCGCTCCAGCCGCGCACGCGCGGCCGTGCGCTGCCGATCTTTGGTGGGGCTCACGGTGCTGTCTCCTCAGGTTCGTACGTGCGGGATCAGGACTGCGGCGGGGTGGACGCGCCAGACGCCGGCGCCGACGGGGTGGGTGCGGGCGTACCCGAGGAGTCCGGCGCCGGCGACGCTGCCGGCGGCTGTACCTCGGTGACGGTCATCGACTGGATGAGCGCCTCGTTCTTCGGCTTGCCGCCTCCGGGCTGCGGTTCGTACTTTCCGTCCTGCCCGCCAGCCGCGATCTTGAGGATGACGTCCAGGCCGGTGGTGATCCGGCCGAAGATCGTGTAGTTGGGCGGGAACGGGCTGTCCTTGTAGACGATGAAGAACTGGCTGCCGTTGGTACCCGGTGAGCCGCTGTTCGCCATCGCGAGGGTGCCCGCCGGGTAGATCGCGACCGGTGGTGCCGGGGCGGCCGACGGGGACGCCGCCGCGGACGGCTCGGGGCTGGCCGCCGAGGCCGGCGGGAGGTACTCGTCCGCGAACTCGTACGCCGGCCCGCCGCTGCCGGAGCCGCTCGGGTCGCCGCACTGCAGGACATAGTCGCCCTTGTCCATCAGCCGGTGGCAGCTCGTGTTGTCGAAGAAGTTCTTGCTGGCCAGGTACGCGAAGCTGGCCGACGTACAGGGTGCGTTGCGCAGGTCCAGCTCGGCGCTGACCAGGCCGGCCGAGAAGGTGATGTTCAGCAGCTTGGTGCCGCTCGTCAGGATGCCCTTCGTGGGCGGGGTGCCGACGTCCTTGATCCCGACGCCGGCCTCGGCGCCCTGGACCGGGCTCCACACGCAGATGTCGGCGGCCGTGGCGCTCTTGTCCTTGTCGAAGCCACCCAGCAGCCACACCGAGCCGACGACGATCAGCACGACGGCGAGACCAGCGCCGAGCCCGGCCTGGATCTGCCGGCGCCGCCGCTCGGCCGCGGCCTTGCGGACCATCTGGCGGTGGTACTTCGCCCGCGCCACGTCCCGCTGCCGGCTCTTGCTGGAGGCCACGCGAACTCACTCCCCTTGTCCTGCCGCTGGTCGGGTGGGATCACCACCGGTCACGTCGCGCGCGTGCCACGTCACACGCCCGAGCGAGTGTACGGCGCAAAGCTGAGGCGTGGGTGCGCCAGGATAGTCTCGTCTGGCGTGCCGTGCCCGGATCGGCCGTCGACTCCGTCGACCGGCGCGCGGTTCGTGTCCATCGAACGGCGCCCGTCGGGTGGGCGGCGCCGGCGCTGCAGGAGAGGATCTACACCCGTGCTCGTAGCCGGCTTCGCCAGCGAGGCGTTTGGTACCAACTGTTACCTGGTGGCCACGGCGCCCGGTGAGCCGTGCGTGGTGATCGACCCGGGCATCGGCGTGGTGGACCGGCTCGATGCGCTGCTGGCCGAACACCGGCTGCAGCCGGCCGCCGTACTGCTCACGCACGGGCACCTCGACCACACCTTCTCGGTCGCGCCGGTGTGCGGCGCCCGAGGCATCCCGGCCTACATCCACCCGGACGACCGCGAGCTGCTGGCCGACCCGGTCAAGGGCCTGTCCACCGACGTCAACCAACTCTTCGGCGGCCGGCTGGTTTATACCGAGCCGGACGACGTCGTCCTGCTGCCGGACGGCGCACCGCTCGCCGTCGTCGGTCTGGAGTTCACCGTCGACCACGCGCCCGGCCATACCGGCGGGTCGGTGCTGTTCCGCCTGCCCGACGGCGGCAAGGCCGGTGAGCCGCTCTGCTTCTCCGGCGACGTGCTGTTCGCGGGCTCGATCGGGCGCACCGACCTGCCGGGCGGCGACGCGGCGACCATGTTCGCGAGCCTGCGGGAGAAGGTGCTCCCGCTCGCGGACGAGACGCTGGTGCTGCCCGGTCATGGACCCGCGACCACCATCGGCCGCGAGCGCGCGACCAACCCGTACCTGCGCGAGGTCGCGACGCCCGAGGCCGGATCGACCAGAGGCTGGTAAGGAAATGACCCGACCGACCCCGCTCTCCGGCTTCCCGGAGTGGCTACCGGGGCAGCGCATGATCGAGCAGCACGTCGTGGACCGGCTGCGCCGCACGTTCGAGCTCTACGGCTTCGCGCCGCTGCAGACCCGCGCCGTCGAACCGCTCGACCAGCTGCTCCGCAAGGGCGAGACCTCCAAGGAGGTGTACGTCCTGCGCCGGTTGCAGGCCGACGCCGAGGACCCGAGCGACTCCGGGCTCGGCCTGCACTTCGACCTGACCGTACCGTTCGCCCGGTATGTCCTTGAGAATGCCGGCAAGCTCCAGTTCCCGTTCCGCCGCTACCAGATCCAGCCGTGCTGGCGGGGCGAGCGGCCGCAGGAGGGGCGGTACCGGGAGTTCCTCCAGGCCGACATCGACGTGGTCGACCGGGGCACCCTGTCCGGGCACTACGAGGTGGAGTTGCCGCTCGTCATCGCGGACGCGCTGCGCGGCCTGCCGTTGCCGCCGATCCGCATGCACGTGAACAACCGCAAGCTGTCCCAGGGCTTCTTCCGGGGGCTCGGCATCCCCGACCCGATGGCCGCGATCCGGGCGATCGACCGGCTCGACAAGGTCGGCCCGGTCGGGGTCGCCGCCCAGCTCGTGGCCTCCGGCGCGACCGACGAGCAGGCCAAGGCGGCGCTGCGGCTCGGCGAGATCTGCACCACAGATCTGTCCTTTGTGGACGCCGTACGGGCGCAGGGCGTGTCCGATCCGCTGCTCGACGAGGGGCTCGAGGAGCTCGCCGCGGTCGTGTCGGCGGCGGCCGAGCACGCGCCCGGGCTGGTGCTGGCCGACCTCAGGATCGCCCGGGGGCTCGACTACTACACCGGTACGGTGTACGAGACCGTCCTGCTCGGCCACGAGTCGGTCGGCTCGATCTGCGCCGGCGGGCGGTACGACAACCTCGCCACCGCGGGCACCGAGGTGTTTCCCGGGGTCGGCCTCTCGCTCGGGGTGAGCCGGCTGCTGGGCCCGTTGTTCGGGGTCGACGCGCTGCGCTCCTCCCGCCCGGTGCCCACCTGCGTACTCGTCGCGCTGGCCGACGAGCCGGCCCGGCCGGCCGCCATGCGCACGGCGGCGGCGCTGCGCGGGCGCGGGATCCCGACCGAGGTGGCGCCCGTACCGGCCAAGTACGGCCGGCAGATCCGGTACGCCGAGCGGCGCGGCATCCCGTACGTCTGGTTCCCGGGCGAGCCGGACACCGTCAAGGACATCCGGTCCGGCGTGCAACTGCAGGCGGACGCCGCGGGCTGGACCCCGCCGGCCGCCGACCGCTGGCCCACCATCTCCGGTCCCCCGGAGCCCGGCCAAGCCCCCGAAGGAGACTCGCGGTGATCCGTACCCATGACGCCGGAAGCCTGCGTGCCGCGGACGCCGGCGTGACGGTGACGCTCGCCGGGTGGGTGGCCCGGCGGCGCGACCACGGTGGCGTCACGTTCGTCGACCTGCGGGACGCGTCCGGCCTCGTCCAGGTGGTGTTCCGGGAGGGCGCGCCGGCGCAGGCCGCACATCAACTGCGGAACGAGTACTGCGTGCGGGTGACCGGTACGGTCGGGCCGCGCCCGCCCGGCAACGAGAACCCGGAGCTGCCGACCGGTGCGATCGAGGTGACGGCGACCGCGCTCGAGGTGCTGTCCGAGTCCGCACCGCTGCCGCTGCCGGTGGACGACCACATCGATGCGGGCGACGACATCCGGCTCCGGTACCGCTATCTCGACCTGCGGCGGAGCGGGCCGGCGGCGGCGCTGCGGCTGCGGTCGGCGGCGAACCGGATCGCGCGTACGGTGCTCGACCGGCGGCGGTTCGTGGAGGTCGAGACACCCACGCTCACCCGGTCCACCCCGGAGGGCGCCCGCGACTTCC
Organism: Micromonosporaceae bacterium; assembly: GCA_016880465.1. Lineage (GTDB taxonomy): Bacteria > Actinomycetota > Actinomycetes > Mycobacteriales > Micromonosporaceae > EFPC-2. Next base: position 3,346 of record JAEHDK010000051.1, on the reverse strand, counting down.
TGGTCCCGGTGCGGCTGCAGCCTGGCAGCTGGTACGCCCTGCCGCAGTCCCCGCAGCTGTTCAAGCAGCTGCTGATGGTCGCGGGCCTGGAGCGGTACTACCAGATCGCCCGGTGCTACCGCGACGAGGACTTCCGGGCGGACCGGCAGCCCGAGTTCACCCAGCTGGACATCGAGATGTCGTTCGTGACGCAGGACGACGTGATCGAGCTCACCGAGGAGATCGTGGGTGGCCTCTGGCGGGAGCTGGCCGGTCACGAGATCCAGCGCCCGGTGCCGCGGCTGACCTGGCACGAGGCGCTCGCGCGGTACGGCTCGGACAAACCCGACCTGCGGTACGGGGTGGAGCTCACCGAGCTGACCGAGTACCTGCGCGGCACCGGGTTCCGGGTGTTCGAGACGGCGATCGCGGCGGGCGGGTACGTCGGCGCGGTCGTCATGCCGGGCGGGGCCGCGCAGACCCGCAAGGAGCTGGACGGCTGGCAGGACTGGGCCAAGGCGCGCGGCGCCCGCGGGCTCGCGTACGTGGTGCTCGACGCGGACACCGGGGAGCCGCGCGGGCCGGTGGCGAAGAACTTGCCCGCCGGGCACCTCGCCGGGCTGGCCGACGCCGTGGGTGCCAAGCCGGGGGACGCGGTGTTCTTCGCGGCGGCCGGGGTGCGGCGCGAGGCGCAGGAGCTGCTCGGCGCCGCCCGCGTCGAGATCGCCCGCCGGACCGGGCTCGCCGACCCGGACGCCTGGACGTTCTGCTGGATCGTGGACGCACCGATGTTCGAGCCGGCGGACCCGGCGCTGGGCGGCACCGGGTGGAGCCCGGTGCACCACCCGTTCACCGCGCCCACCGCCGGGTGGATCGACCGGTTCGAGGAGGCACCCGGCGAGGCGCTCGCGTACGCGTACGACATCGTCTGCAACGGCAACGAGATCGGCGGCGGCTCGATCCGGATCCACCGCGCCGACGTACAGCGGCGCGTGTTCGACCTGCTGGGCATCACGCCGGCGGAGGCCAACGACAAGTTCGGCTTCCTGCTCGAGGCGTTCAAGTACGGCCCACCCCCGCACGGCGGCATCGCGCTCGGCTGGGACCGGATCTGCATGCTGCTGGCCGGCGAGGACTCGATCCGCGAGGTGATCGCGTTCCCGAAGACCCGCGGCGGGTACGACCCGCTCACCGGTGCGCCGACGCGGATCACCGCGCAGCAGCGGGCCGAGGCCGGAGTCGACGCGAAGCCCAAGCAGGAGGCCGCACCGGGGACGTGACCGGCGACCGGCGATCCACGGTGGACGGTTGAGCGGCGCCGGCGCGGGGTACTGCACCCGTCGACCCTTCGATCCCCCGTAGGAGGACGCGTGTTCGCCGTCATCGCAGCGATCATCTTCGGGTTGGCCCTGCTCCTGGATCTGTTCGACACGGATCTCGGCGCGCCGGACGCGCTGAACCCCACCACTCTCCTGATCGCCGGCCTGCTCTGCCTCGCGTTGCACTTCGCGGGCGTGGGCACCGGCTGGCGAAGCCGTGCTTTCCGGGGGCGCCGCTTGCGCCGGGGCTGAGCACCGGTTACCCGCTTCCCGGCGCTGCCGGGCGGCCGGCCCGGCCGAGTAGTGTGCAGGCGTGGAAGCGGCGGGGCTGTTCGAGATCGGTGGGGGTGCCGGTGCCGCCTCGCTGGCTCGGCCGGCGCCCGATTCGCCGCTGGCCGTCCGGATGCGGCCGTGCGCCATCGACGAGCTCGTCGGCCAGGATCACCTGCTCGCCGCGGGTGCGCCGCTGCGCCAGCTCGTCGGCGGCGCCACCCCGATGTCGGTGATCATGTGGGGACCGCCGGGCAGCGGCAAGACCACGATCGCCCACCTCGTGGCCGGCGCGACGGATCGGCGGTTCGTCGCGCTCTCGGCGCTCAACGCCGGGGTGAAGGACGTCCGCGCCGTGATCGACTCGGCCCGCCGGGAGCGCCGGTCGGGTGGGCTGCCGACCGTACTCTTCATCGACGAGGTTCACCGGTTCAGCAAGACCCAGCAGGACTCGCTGCTCTCGGCCGTCGAGGACCGCACGGTCACGCTGCTCGCCGCCACGACGGAGAATCCGTACTTTTCCGTTATCTCGCCATTGCTGTCCCGGTGTGTGCTGCTCACCCTCCAGCCGCTGGACGACGATGCCGTCCGCGGCCTGGTCCGCCGTGCCCTCACCGACGAGCGTGGGCTCGCCGGTGCCGTCACCCTCGCGCCCGACGCCGAGGATCACCTGGTACGGCTGGCCGCCGGCGATGTGCGCAAGGCGCTCACCGCGCTGGAGGCGGCGGCCGGCGCGGCGGCGGCCCAGCGGGTGACGAAGATCGACCTCTCGATCGCCGAGCGGGCGGTCGACATCGCCGCGGTGCGCTACGACCGGGACGGCGACGCGCACTACGACGTCACCAGCGCGTTCATCAAGAGCATGCGTGGCTCCGATGTAGACGCCGCGTTGCACTACCTGGCCCGGATGCTGGTCGCCGGGGAGGACGCCCGGTTCGTCGCCCGGCGCATGATCATTTTTGCCAGCGAGGACATCGGCATGGCGGACCCGACCGCGCTGCAGACCGCGACCGCGGCTGCCCACGCGGTCGAGCACGTCGGCCTGCCCGAGGCGCAGCTCAACCTGGCCCAGGCGGTGATCCACCTCGCCATCGCGCCGAAGTCCAACGCGGTGGTGACCGCGATCGGCGCCGCCATGTCCGACGTACGGGCAGGGCTCGGCGGTACGGTGCCGAGGCACCTGCGAGACGCGCACTACGCCGGCTCGCGCGGGCTCGGCCACGGCCACGGGTACCGGTACCCGCACGACGACGCGCGGGGCGTGGTCACTCAGCAGTACCCGCCGGATGACCTTATTGGTCGCGACTACTACCGGCCGACCGGGCATGGGGTGGAGCGGGCAATCGCGGAGCGCCTGCCGAAGCTGCGCCGGGCGGTACGCGGGGAGGACCGTACGTCGACCGCGGAGGAGGACGATTGAGCCGCGGATCGACGGACCAGCCCGGCGGCGCCGACCAGGACGGGCGCGGCAAGAAGGCCAAGGGCAAGCGGTGGGGCCGGGGCGGCGACGAGCAGGTCAGCCAGGAGGACCTCGGTTGGCTCGCCGACCTGCGCAACGCCCGGGAGGATCCGGCCGAACTGGGACCGACTGCCGGTCCGGACGAGCCGGGCGGCGCCGCGCCGCGCCGCCGGTGGGGCGGCGGGCTGCCGTTCCGCGGTGACCAGCGCGGCGAGGAACGCGACCGCCGTGGTGAGCGTGACCGCGGTGGTGAGCGTGACCGCGGTGAGCGTGACCGCGGTGAGCGTGACCCCGGTGACCGTGACCGGGGTGGTCGTGG
>JAEHDK010000513.1 GCA_016880465.1 Micromonosporaceae bacterium | reverse complement strand
CCGAGTACCGCCGGTACTGGGGACTTCCACCGTGCACCACGGCGAACGGCTGCTTCACCAAGGTGAACCAGCGTGGGCAGACGACCGACCTGCCCTCCCCCGACCCGGGCTGGGGACTGGAAATCTCGCTCGACCTCGACGCGGTGTCGGCGGCCTGCCCGTCGTGCAAGATCGTACTGGTCGAGGGGGACAGTCCATCCCTTGCCGACCTGATCCCGGCCGTTTACACGGCGCAGCGACTGGGTGCCGCGGTGATTTCGAACAGCTACGGCACCCGAGGCGAGTTCTCCGGTGAGCAGCTCCTCGAACGCTACTACCGCGATCTGCGCGTACCGTTCGTGGTGGCCACCGGCGACTACGGCTACGGCAACGGGGCGCTCCTGATCGGCGGGGTCAGCTACCCGTCCGCATCCGGGTTCGCCGTGGCGGTGGGCGGAACCGCGCTGACCCGGGCGGACAACGAGCGCGGCTGGTCGGAGTCGGCGTGGGAGGGTGCGACGAGCGGCTGCTCCGCGTACATCCGCAAGCCCGGATGGCAGAAGGACAAGCTCTGCGGGATGCGGACGGTCGCCGATGTGGCGGCGGTCGCCGACCCGAACACCGGGCTGGCGGTGTACGACACGTTCGGGTTCGACGGCTGGGTGCAGGTCGGCGGCACCAGCCTCGCGACACCGCTCATCGCGGGCAGGTACGCGCTGGCCGGCGGCGAGTCGGCACCGCACTCCGCCGCCGACCTGTACCGCGACAGCGGAAACCTCTACGACGTGACCAGCGGAGCCAACGGCGGCAACTGCGCCGGAACCTATCTGTGCACTGCGGTTCCCGGATACGACGGACCCACCGGCCTCGGCACGCCCCGCGGCATCGGGGCATTCTGAGGCCACCGACTACAGCGCCCGCACCGGGCTGGCCGGCGCGGTGGCGCCACAGCCACCCGACATCGCGGCCGAACGACTCGACGAGCAGGGCCAGCGACGCCGCCAACGCGGTGGCCACCAGCAGCCGGGGCAGCACGTCGGCCGCCGCGACCACCAGGACGATGCCCTCGGTCGCGGCCACGACCTTCCGCCAGTACCGCGGCGGCACCGGCGCGCGCAGCCAGGGCAGGACCCAGGACGCCGCGACGAATGCGTACCGCATCAGTCCGATCGCGAGCACGAAGCCCCCGGCCGGGCGCGTGACGTAGACGCTGAGCACCAGGATGAGGAACGCGTCGACCTCCATGTCGAAGCGCGCTCCGAGCGGAGTGACGGTGCCGGTGCGTCGGGCCACGTACCCGTCGACCGCATCGAGTACGAGCGCCGCGACGGCGAGGGCGACCACCAACCGGATCGGTCCGGGCCGCCCGAACGAGTCCGCGGTGAGCGCTGCCACACCCCCGACGAGCGTCGCGCGGATCAGCGTCACCCGGTCGGCCGGCCCGAGCCCGCCCGTACCCGACTGGCCCAGCGCCCGGGTGAGCACGGTGCATGTGACAACCCCGTATGCGGCTCCGACCAACCACCCGGGGTCGCCGAGACCGACCGTCCCGGCGAGGCCGGCCAGCAGGACGAACTGGACCATCAGCCCAAGCACCGGACCAGTTCGGCTTGGCACCATACCTCCATGACGCTGGTGTGTGACATTGATCGTGAACACGTGCAGCGGGACCGTTCGGTTCGTTCCAGATTATGGTGAGGAGGAGGCCGTGACGCGCGACGCCCACGCCCTCTGGCTACGGTCGCCGGGCCACGCCGAGATCCGGTCGGTGCCGCTGCCCGAGCCCGGCCCCGAGGAGGTCCTCGTCCGCACGCTGCACACCGGCATCAGCCGGGGCACCGAGACCCTGGTGTACCAGGGCGGCGTACCCCCGGACCAGTTCGCCACGATGCGGGCGCCGTTCCAGGAGGGCGACTTTCCGGGCCCGGTGAAGTACGGCTACCTCAACGTGGGCGTCGTTGACCAGGGTCCGCCGGCGCTCCTCGGCCGTACCGTCTTCTGCCTCTACCCCCACCAGACGGCGTACGTCGTCCCAGCTAGCGCGGTGACCCTCGTGCCCGACGGTGTTCCGCCCACGCGGGCCGTGCTGGCCGGGACCGTGGAGACCGCGGTGAACGCGCTGTGGGACGCCGGGCCACTCGTCGGCGACCGCTGCACGGTGGTGGGCGCCGGCATGGTCGGCTGTTGCGTCGCGGCACTTCTTGCCCGGTTCCCTGGGGCACACGTCCAGCTGGTCGATGCCGACCCGGATCGCGCCGGCGTCGCCGCGGCGCTCGGCGTCGAGTTCGCGCTGCCGGCGGATGCCGCCGGAGGACGCGATCTCGTCGTGCACGCCAGCGCGTCGTCCGCGGGGCTCCAGCGGTCGCTCGACCTGCTCGCCGCCGAGGGCACGGTGATCGAGCTCAGCTGGTACGGGAACCGCGAGGTCCGCCTGTCGCTCGGCGGGTCGTTCCACTCCGGCCGGCTGACCATCCGCAGCAGCCAGGTGGGCACCGTCGCACCGGCCCGGCGGGCGAGTCGCACCTTCGCCGACCGGCTGGCGCTCGCCCTGGACCTGCTCCGGGATCCCGCGTTCGGCGCCCTGATCACCGGCGAGTCCCGGTTCGCGGAGCTGCCCGACGTACTGGCCCGATTGGCCGCGGGCGACCTGCCCGCGCTGTGCCACGTCATCACCTACGGCGGAGAGTGAGCGGTTGTTCAGCGTGACAGTTCGCGATCACATGATGATCGCCCACAGCTTCCGCGGTGAGGTCTTCGGACCCGCGCAGCGACTGCACGGTGCGACGTTCGTCGTGGACGCGACCTTCCGGCGCGCCGAGCTCGACGCCGACAACATCGTGGTCGACATCGGGTTGGCCGCCGCGCAGCTGAACGCCGTTCTCGGCGAGCTGAACTACCGCAACCTCGACGACGAGCCGGCGTTCGCCGGGACCAACACGTCGACCGAGGCGCTCGCCCGGGTGATCGCCGACCGCCTCGCCGACCGCGTACGCGCCGGCGCCCTCGGTGCGGGCGCCCACCGACTGGCCGGGATCTCGGTCACGCTCCATGAGTCCCACGTCGCCTGGGCGACCTACGAGCGGACCCTATGAGCGCAGCGGGAAGACGCCGCATGAGGCGCGCCGCGCAGCGAACCGGGATTGCCGCGACCGAGCTGCACGTCGTCCTGCCCAACGACATCGACGATCCAGCCGTGCCGAGCGGCGGCAACATCTACGACCGCCGCATCTGCCAGGGCCTCGCCGCCGCGGGATGGGCGGTACGCGAGCACGCCGTACGCGGCGCGTGGCCACGGCCGGACGCGACCGACCGGGCCGGCCTCGCCGGCGTCCTGTCCTGCCTACCCGACAACGCGGTCGTCCTGCTCGACGGCCTGGTCGCCTCCGCGGTCCCGGACGTGTTGCTGCCCGCGGCACGCCGGCTGCGCCTGGTGGTCCTCGTACACCTGCCGCTGTGCGACGACGCCGAGGGCGAGGTGTTGGCGGCAGCGGGCGCGATCGTCACCACGAGTGCCTGGACCCGGCGGCGGCTGCTCGACCGGTACCCGCTGCCCGCCGGCCGGGTACACGTCGCGGCGCCGGGGGTGGATGCCGCCGGCCTGGCGCCCGGATCGGACACCGGTACGAGGTTGCTGTGTGTCGCGGCCGTCGAGCCGCACAAGGGGCACGACGTGTTGACCGAAGCCCTGGCGAAGGTCGCGGACCTGTCGTGGAGCTGCGTGTGCGTCGGGCCGCTGAGCCGGGACCCGGGCTACGTCGACCGGCTCCGGCAGCAGATCGAGTCCTGCGGTCTGGCCCACCGTACCCGCCTGCTCGGCCCGCGCGGCGGCGCCCAGCTCGACGCCGCGTACGCCGCCGCCGACCTGCTGGTGCTGGCATCGCGCGCCGAGACGTACGGCATGGTCGTGACCGAGGCGCTCGCGCGCGGGATCCCGGTCCTGGCAACGGCGGCCGCCGGGCTGCCCGAGGCCCTGGGCTACGCGGCCGACGGCAGCCTGCCGGGCCT
>JAEHDK010000512.1 GCA_016880465.1 Micromonosporaceae bacterium | reverse complement strand
GCATCAGCCTGTCGTGGGGTGCCTCGACCGACACCGGCGGCAGCGGCCTGGCCGGCTACAACATCTACCGCAACGGGGCCACCACCCCGACCGCGACCACCACGGGTACGGGCACCACGTTCATCGACAGCGGGCTGACCCCGAGCACCACGTACACGTACCAGGTACGCGCGCGCGACGGCGCGGGCAACCTGTCCGGGCTGAGCAACCAGATCTCGGTGACCACCAATGCCGGCGGTGGCGGCGGGAGCCGACGGGTCGCGTACTTCACCCAGTGGGGCATCTACGGCCGTAACTTCTTCGTCAAGGACGTCGACGTCTCCGGGCAGGCCGCCAAGCTGACCCACATCAACTACGCGTTCGCCAACATCAACTCGAGCGCCCGCTGCTTCGAGGTCAACCAGCTCGGCCAGGGCGACGCGTGGGCGGACTACCAGCGCCGGTTCGACGCCAGCCAGACGGTCAACGGGCAGGCGGATACCTTCAACCAGCCGCTGGCCGGCAACTTCAACCAGATCAAGCAGCTGAAGGCCAAGTACCCCAACCTGAAGGTGAACCTGTCGATCGGCGGCTGGACCTGGTCGAAGTTCTTCTCCGACGCGGCGCTGCCGGCGAACCGGTCCGCCTTCGTGGCCAGCTGTATCGACCTGTTCATCAAGGGCAACCTGCCACTCATCGGCGGCGAGCCGCAGGGCGGCCCGGGCTCCGCGTTCGGCGTGTTCGACGGCATCGACCTGGACTGGGAGTGGCCGGGCAGCGAGGGCAACGTCGGCAACGTGGTCCGGCCGGAGGACAAGACCAACTTCGCCGCACTGGTACAGGAGTTCCGCAGCCAGCTCAACGCGTACGGGGCAACGGTCGGCAGGCAGTACCTGCTGACCGCGTTCCTGCCCGCCGACGCGGCCAAGGTCGACGCCGGGATCGCCGGGAGCATCTTCGCCAACCTCGACTTCGCCACCGTGCAGGGGTACGACTTCTACGGCGCGTGGCAGCCGCAGACGAACCACCAGTCGCAGCTGCGCAACCCGGCGGCGAACCCGGCACCGGCGAACCAGCGGTTCTCGGTCGAGAGCGCGGTGAACAAGCTCATCTCGATCGGCGCGCCGGCGAGCAAGCTCGTGGTCGGGCTCCCGGCGTACGGGCGCGGGTGGACCGGCGTACCGAACGTCAACAACGGGCTCTACCAGAACGGGTCGCCCGCGACCGGTACCTGGGAGGCCGGCAACGAGGACTACGACGTCCTCAAGAACCGCCCCGGTACGGTGTTCCGCGACAACACCAACGGCGCGATATGGAAGTACGACGGCACGACCTTCTGGTCGTACGACGATCCGCAGTTGATTCAGCAGAAGGGCACCTACGTCAAGGGCAACGGACTGGGCGGACTGATGATCTGGTCGCTGGACGGGGACGACGGTTCCCTTGTCACGGCGATGCAGACCGGCCTGGCATAGTCGCCGCAGCCCATCCTTCCCCAACCCGCCAGGGGTCCACGGACCGGGCCCTGGTGCGAAGTCGGTCAAGCGCCGACGGCGCCAGCGACGCCGTGGGATAGCTTTGAACGGCAATGGGTACGACGCTCGCCGACCACCTCCGCTCCCTGCCCGACGATGGGCTCGGCGCGCTCATCGGGCTGCGCCCGGATCTCGTCGTACCGGTACCCGCCGACCTGTCCGCGCTCGCCGTCCGGGTCCAGTCCCGGCTCTCGGTCGCCCGCGCGCTCGACGGCCTCGACCAGTTCACGCTGGAGGTCCTCGATGCGCTGCGGCTGATCTCTACGCCCGACGGGGTCTCGGTGGATGCGCTGCTGGCGCTGACCACGGCGACCGGCGGGGTCGATCCCGCTACCGTCCGGCGGGCCCTCGACCTGCTGCGCGCGCACGTCCTGGTGTACGGCGAGGACAGCGCCCTGCACCTGGTGGCCACGATCGACGAGGTGTGCTCGCCGTACCCGGCCGGGCTGGGCCGGCCCGCCGCGGAGCTGGACGCCGAGGCCGCCGCGCTGGCCGCGGATCCGGCTCGGCTGCGCCGCACGCTGCTGTCCGCCCCGCCGGCCGCTCGGGCGGTCCTCGACCGGCTCGCGGCCGGTCCGCCGGTGGGCAGCGTACGAGCCGGCGCGGGCGACGACTCCCCGGTCGGTTGGCTCGTGACGCACCGGCTCCTCGTGCCGACCGGGGACACCGAGGTCGAGCTGCCGCGCGAGATCGGGCTGCTGCTGCGCCGCGACGCCGGCGCGCTGGGCGCGCTGCATCCCGAACCGCCCGAGGTGCGCGCTGTCCCGCACGATCCGCGTACCGCCGACGCCACCGCCTCCGGGCAGGCGATGGAGGTAGTACGGCACGCCGAGACGCTGCTGGAGGCGCTGGCCGCCGAGCCGGCGGCGGTGTTGCGCTCGGGCGGCCTGGGAGTGCGGGAGCTGCGCCGGCTGGCCCGTACGGCGTCGGTTGACGAGCCGGCCGCCGCGCTGTTGTTGGAGATCAGCTTCGCAGCCGGCCTGCTGGGCACCGCCGACACCGGCGAGCGGGGCCTTGATGCCCACTTCCTGCCGGCCACGCCGTACGACACCTGGCGGTCGGGCAGCCTGGCCCAGCGCTGGGCGGTCCTGGCCAGGGCGTGGCTTGCGATGACCCGGGAACCGCGGCTCGTCGGCGAGCGCGACGAGCGGGACCGGCCGGTCAACGCGCTCGCGACCGAGGCGGAACGGGCCGGCGCGCCCGGCATCCGGCGGGCGGTGCTGGGCATCGTCACAGACCTGCCGCCCGGCGCCAGCCCCGACGTCGACGACGTGCTCAGCCGGCTCATCTGGGCCGCGCCGCGCCGCGCCCGCGGCCGGCAGGCCGGTATATTCGACCAGCGGGCCCGGTACGACAGACGCCAGGACCGGTTCGAAGATAAAGTCATCGCTAGAGCGCATCCCGGTCGG
>JAEHDK010000511.1 GCA_016880465.1 Micromonosporaceae bacterium | reverse complement strand
CCCCAGTGTCGGTCAGCGACGCATCCACCGACAGCGCGATCTTTGTGCTCAGTGGCATCTCGTTTCCTTCCTCGTCGTCAGTGGAATCCGTGCCGCCGTGCCGCCGCGTCGACGACCCCGGCCACGTCGTGGTCGGTCTCCGCGCGATGCGCAACCACCGCCGGCCACGCGTACGGCCGCCGGGCCTGCGTGACCCACTCCGCGTCCCGGTCGCCGAACCGCGGGTGCCGGAAGTTACCCGGCCGGCCCAGCCCCTCGTAGGCGCGGGCATGCGGCGCCCTGGCCGCAGACACCCGCAGCAGCACACCGGTACGGCGCTGCCCGTAGCGCACCGACAACGCGACCGCCCCCGGAATCCGCGTCGACCAGGACGCCCGGGCCCGGGCATCGGCGGCCACCGACTCGCCGGCCCGCTTGAGTACCGGGGTCAACTCTGTGCGCACCTCACGCGGGATCGCCTGCAGGTCGGTGATCACCCGGTCGAAGTCCTCCAGCGGCATCGGGTCACCTCCCCGAACCCAGGTGTGCGCGCAGCAGCACGTCCACGGCCAGGCTCGACATCGCCGTGTCGTCGTCGTAATAGCCGTAGGCCACCTCACCAGCGGTCAACGAGCGGTACACCAGCCCCGGCACCGCCCCGCCTAACCGCGGGTCGTCGAGCAGGATGTGCTCGACGGCCGCAGCCAGCTCCGCGCCGCGCACATCGGCGTCCTCCAGCTCGGCCGCATACGCCCGCACGTCGCAGAACAGCTGCAGGCTGATCTGCTCGTCGACCGGGCCGGCCAGCCCCGCCATGCCGAGCGTGTAGCGGGCCGCGCCACCCCACACGTACTCGGCCTCGGCCAACTTCGGGTTGTAGGCGTAGTCGATCCTCGCGTTGGCCAGCGCCGGATGCGCGGCCTGCCGGACCTGCAACCGCTGGATCACCGCCCGCTTGGCCTCCACAAGCAGCTGCGTCGGGGTCAGCGCCGCCAGGACGGCGCTCATGCGAACCCGCCCGGGTCGAGCCGGTTGCCCAGGTACGCCGCGTCGACGGTCGGGATGCCGGTGGTGTCCGCGGTCGGGGTCGCCAGCCGGTACACCCCGCCCTGCATCACCGTGTACGACAGGGCCCGATCCGGGATGTTGGTCTTATTCGTGCCGAGCGCCGAACGGAACCGCGTCAGGGCGGCCTCGGCGACCTCCACTGGCGGCATGTCCTCGCCGTGCTCCACCTCAGCGATGATGTTGCGCTGGCCGATCGGCCAGAATCCCCAGCGCAGTCGCAACAGCCCCGAGTCGCGCGGTATCACCTCGGCCAGCTGCTCGCTGGACCAGGCGACGCCGTCGACAGCGACCGCCCTGACCGCGCGCAGTAGCAGGATGGGTCCAAGCGGACCCGACATCGGCAGGTCGGGGCCGCCGGTGCCGTCGCAGGCGACGCGGGCGAACCGGGGCACCATCGCCCGGCCACATAGCCGTTCGCATTCCTGCTCGACCCAGATCCGTTTGCGGGCCAACAGCTCGGGGGGATATGCGGCCGTGGTGAGGCTCTTGTGCTCGACGCGGGCGTCCGCGGATGAGAACAGGAACCCGCCGACCACCTCGGCGATGTCCCGCACGGTGACCGTCGCGCCGCCGATGCTGCCCGACCAGTCGACGGTGAGCACATCCACCGCCGGTTGGGCCGGCAGCACATACCGGTAGAGGCCGGTGCCGGTGCCGGGATGGTCGGCGACGGTGGGGCCGGCGACCGTGGTCCCGTCGAGCCGTTTCACGGTGACTGTCACGTCACCGGCCGCGTCGGTGGGCACCTCGTCCACGACGAAGGTGTGCGACAGCGTCACCTGTGTCGTCACGAGCACCCGCACCACCGACATAGCTGCGCGACCCCTCCCGTTACGTTGTCTGGCCCCTGGCCGCGGCCTTGGTGGTGCGGCCCTGCGGCGGTGTGGACTCCGCCTTGGCGGCATCCACATCGGCCTGCAGCTTGGCGCGACGCTCGGCCGCGGCGGCGTGCAGGGCTACCCCGGACGTTTGCGCCTCGTGCCGCTCGCGGGCCTCGGTCACCGCGGCCGCGCCGTCCTCGCCGGCCGCGTCGAGTCGCTTCCGCGCGGCCGTGACCGCATCCTCCGACCCGGTCCGCACCCCGTTTGCCAGCTCGTTGTACGCCTGCTGCACGTGCGTCGGATGTTTGGCCATCAGGTCAGTCCTTCCGCGATCTTGACGATGTTGTAATGCAGGTGCACCGGCCGGACGTCCCACGCGATCGGCACCTCAGGCCGACCGCTGTGCAGGTAGTGCCACTGCGAGAACGAGGCGTCGGAGAAATGTCCATTCCAGTCGGCGAGGAACCGCGTCACAAGTAGCCGGGGCAGGTAGACCAGCCCGAACCCGAACAGGTGCGCCGTCGCATCGGTCGGGATGATGAACCGGCAGGTCTGGCCGCCTTCCTGGAATCTGCGATGCGCCCAGCAGGGCCGGTGATGTGGTATGCCCGACTGCATCTCATACAGCAGATAGGGCGCGACAAGCGGCACCTCGGGCGAGGCGGCCGCCCGTTGGACGAAGGTGCGCAGCTCGTCGCGGTGAACAGCCATGTCCCACTCAATGATGATCACGTCGTCGTCGACCCGGTCCAGGACGGCATAGTCGTGGTCGGTCATGTAGAGCCGCTCCAGGTCGTCGATCACGTACGCCCGACCCTCGGGTACGACCGCCGGCCATGAGCGGAGCAGCTTCACGGCGCCGTCACCGCCTCCGCGTCGACTGCCGCGAACACGTCGGCCAGGTCGCGACCGGCCCACGGCGCCCACCAGTGCATTGGCTTGTGCGCCCGGACGAACACGCCCGGGCTCGCCGGGTCGGAGTCCGGGACGACCTGCCAGACGACCAGACCGGCGGCCTCGACGATGCGCCGCGCCACGTCGACCGTGTACCGCCAGCGGTCGACCGGGAACGGATGGAACGGAAACCCGGGTGATCGGGTGGTCAGCAGCAGCAGCCCGCCCGGGCGGAGCACCTCGCACATCTGCGCGATGCACGGCCGCCAGTCCTGCACGTGCTCCAGCATCTCGGTGGAGATGACGATGTCGTACACGCCCCGACCGAGCCTGTCGACCAACATCTCCGCCGACATCACCAGGTCGACACCCGGCCCGTCGACCTGGTCGACGCCGACGTATAGAGCCGGCCGGTGCGCCTCGACATACGGGCGCACCGAACCGTTGACGTTGTACGAACCCACCTCCAGCACACGGCGACCGGCCACAGCGCCGGCAGGCAACTGTGTGGCGATCCACCGCATGACGGAGGCGTGCATCTGGTGGCCCGGCCTAGAAGACCGGGGCGATGAGGCCCGTGCCGTTGATCTTCTGCACTGAGCCGGCACCGAACCGGCGGAAGCTGTACGCGTAGTAGCCGTACAGGACCAGGGTCACCGCGAGATTCGCGGCCTGCGGCTGCTCGGCCCGGATGAACTGCGGCGCGTTCGGGTCCTCCCACAGGTGGCACTCGTCCGACGCGACGATGTAGATCTCATCCTCGGTGCCAGCGCCGAGCGCCGTGCTGATGTTGTTGTCGACGATGACGACGGTGCCGTTCGGCAGCACGCCGCGAACCCCGGCGCCATACACCTCCGCCAGGCTCACGCCAGCCGCCTGCGTCGGGATACCCTGCTGGCCGAACATCGGCCAGGTCGAGGTCATCTGCGCCTGCAACCAGTACCAGCGCCGCGAATGCATCACGACGAGATCCGGGGTCGCGTAGCCGAGGAACACGGCCTCGCAGCCGGACATCCCGGCGAGAAGCTTCGGGTACAGCTCGGCGCCGGTCGGGGACGTATCGGTGTACGCGATCGCGGTGCCAAACGCGGACAGCCCGGTCGTCGCGTCGGTGATCAGCGAGGCGTCAAGGTTCGTGGCCCATGCCCGCTGAAGGTCGTCCATGGTGACGTCCTCGATGCCGGTACCCCGCTCGATCGCCTGCCGAGACAGCGACTGCTGACCCGAAGCGGTCTTCACGTTCTCGGTGAGCAGCGTGTCGTCCATCGACGTTGCCGAGGCGGCCGCGAACTCCGACGCCTGGTTCGTGGCCGTCGAGCCGGTGGTGATCTGCGAAATGTTGATCGTCATGCCCTGCTCGGGCAGGTCGTGCTTGTTGCACGCGTCAGCGAACGGGCGCCGGGCGCGAGCCTTCGGCGCGTACATCTCGGTGAGATACTGCGGCACCACCAGGCCGGTGAACGCGCCCGTACCGGCATCGCCGGCCGCGCGGAGCATCTTGTCGCCGCGCTCGACGCGTTCCTCCTGCATGTGCCGGAACAGCCGCTGCTCGGACTCGGGGTCGCGGAACATGAACTGCCGGACCACGTCCTTCAGGAACGCGCCGCCCTTGCCGCCGCCGCGGTTGCCGCGGTGGTAGGTGCGCTCCTCCTGGCCGATACGCATCACCCGGTCGTATGCGGGCCTGGACGCGCTGGCGGTCACCGGGTCGGCGATGCGCTGCTCCAGCCCCGTCTCGATCTCGTCCTCGGCGTCCTTGGCACGCTTGGCGTTGGCCAGCTTGTTGTCAATGCCGGCCAGGTCACGGTTGGCGCGGTCGCGCCGCTCGAACGCCGCCTTCACGTCGGCGTCCTCTTCCTCGGTGAGGTTCGCCCGGCCGTCGTTGCGGGCCTTGGCGAGGATCACTTTCACTTCGCCGATCGCGCGGGCGCGTGTCTTCATCGCCTGTTCGCGTTCGACCTCGATCGACAGGATCAGCTCTTCGAGCGTCATCAGCAGTCCTTCGGTAGCAAGCAGTTGGGCTTGCCCCGCGCGCTGTCAGTGCGCTGCCGGCCTGAGTTTCGGCGTGCGTGTCTGCACAGCCGCCGCCGGTCTGACTGTCGGTCTGGCGTCCGCGTGAGCGATGGGTTGTCGACCTGCGCCGGTCTGACTGCCGGGTCTCGGTCGTGGCTGCGCCGGTCTGACTGCCGGCTCAGTCGTCGAGCAGGAGCGCCTCGATGTGGCTGATGCTACGCCCTGCCGGCGCGAGCTTCATGCTGGCCGGTGGGGCGATGCCCAGGGTGTGCTCTACGGGGACCTGCCGTGCCCGGTCGTACTCGACGAACAGCTCGTCAAGGTCGAGGTCTGGACGGGCACGCAGCCGCGCCACTGCGGCACGCGCGGCGCCGGCCGGCAGATGGTCCAGGTCGGCGAGCACATCGCGGGACCGCGCGGCGACGTCGGTGTACGGGTTCGCGCCGTAGTTGACCGCTGACACGTCGCCCCGATGGATGTCAACCTCGGAGATCCAGAACTCGGTGAAGTCCCGTGACCAGGTGCCCGCGTCCTCATCGAGCATGAATGCGAGCGACATCTCGGTGATGTCCTCGTCATCGACTGCGACCACGAGATCGGACACGTCCTGCCGCTTGGGATTGAGCCACGCGTCGATCGCGAAGCCGACCGGGTCGACACCAAGCTCCAGGCTGCCGTTGGTGGTGCGCGCCATGGTCACGCCGCGGTGGTTGACCAGGAACGCCACGTCGGGGTCGGCCGCGAGGGTCTTGTCGAATGCGCCGGTGCGGATGCCCTCCATGTACGGGCCGTGCTCGTCCCACATCTCGTAGAGCACGTCCGTGACGCTCGCGTGGCCGGTCAGGTGGTAGCGCTGCTGGCCGTTGCGGGTGACTAGCGCGGCCCGAAGCTGAGCCGGGAAGGCAGCCAGCCGTGCGGTGGACAGTCCGGCAGGGCCCCGGCGCAACGCGAGCGTACGTCCGCCGGTCTGCCGGCCGGCGGCGTCGACCCGCACCCGGGCCGCCTCGCGCCGCTCGGCGTCGGTGGACATCCGGACCATCCTCATGGCCTCCTGTCGTGGCTTCGCTGTGGCGCGTGTGGCCGTAGCCTGCCGCCGCGCCGGGGCCGGCGCTTCGCGTCGGCTGGCGTACCGGTACCGTCCTGTGAGGTCGAAGGATCGGGCCATCGCATCGGCCAGCTCCGGATCTGGGACCGTCGGCGCCTGCCGCTCCTCGACCCGGTCGGCCAGCCCGAACGCCACGGCCTCGTCGGCGAACATCCACGTTTCGGCCAACATCAGCTCGCGCCATTCGTCCGCCTGGCCGCCGGCCTTTTGCCGGTACAGGTCGGCGATGTTGCCCGACTGCCGGTCGAGGAACGTGGCCATCTTTGCCATCTCGGCGGCGTTGCCGTCGTGGACCGCCGACGCATCGTGGATCATCATCTGGGAGCCGGGCATCATCACGATCTCGTCGCCGGCCATGGCCACCACCGAGGCCGCCGACGCCGCCAGCGAGTCCACATAGGCGATGACCCGGGCCGGGTGATGCAGCAGCGCACTGTGCATGGCGATCGCGTCGAACAGTGACCCGCCCGGCGAGTTGATCCGCAGGTGGATGACCGGCGCATCGATCGCCTCCAGGTCGCGGACGAACTGGTCGGCCTGGACGCCGAGCGACCCGCCGATCTCGTCGAAGAGGAACACGGTAGCCGGTTCGGCGCCGTCGTCGGCCTGGTTGCGGATGGCGTACCAGGGCAGCCGTGCACCCGGCAGGTCGACAACGTCGAGTTGTTCGCGGGTCGCGTGCTCGACGAGGCGGGCCGCGGTCTGCGTCACCCGGGTCTCCAGGCGGCGTACGTAGGGGCTCGTCATGCGCCGTACCTCCTGATCCACGTCTAGGCTGAGCGGCCCGGTCGTACGGCCGCCCTCATCCGCAGGGCGTGCGCACGGACTTCCGGCCGCAACCACTCGGCGAGCTGGTCGACGCCGTACGCGTCCTGTGCCCGGATGACGTCCAGCCCGTGCGGTGGGCATAGGTCGATCTCGTCGTCCAGTCGCCAGTCCCGCCCCGCGAGGCGTCCGGGCTCGGCAGCGGTGAACACCATCCTCGCCTGCTCGGGGCAACCAGCGACAACACAGTTTTTCGGCGGCGGGGGCCAGCCAGACGCCACGTAGACGGGCAACTCATTGCGCTGCCGGCGCAGTGTGTACAGCACCGGCGGCTCAAGAACGGGCCATGGCTCATCGGCGACGAGGGCCTCTACCGAGAAGACCTCGGGCGGCATGATGTTCAATGCATGGGGCAGATAGTCGGGGACGTCGTGATGTTGCCTGTCCCATGGTCCACCGAGGAATAGGACCTTCACCGATCCACCTCGCTCAGGTCCGGGTGCTGCTGGTACGGTGCCACACTCAGCGGGCTGACCTGCTCCCACGGCCAGCCGGCGTCACGGGCCGCGGGGAGCGGCGTCGCCTTCGGCGGCCCGAACAGCCGCACGAACTCGGCCTCCTGCTCGGAAGTCAACGGCGGCAGGTTGTCCTTTGCCCGGGCCTCGCTCGGCGTCAGGATCCGCCACTTGATCCGCTCACCCATCACCTTCGCCCGGGTTTCCGGATCCATCCGCAGCAGAGCATCGGTGTTCAGCTTGACGAACCGCGGCCGCGGCAACAACTTGCTCAGGTTCTTCTCCCGCCGGCTGACGGCCGGCTCCAACTGCATGATCAGGAACTGCAGGTTGCGTTGCAGCGCCGACTGGTAGGTGATGCTGCCCGGTGCCGAGATCGCCGCATCGATCAAGTCGGCGGGGCACTGGAAGAAGCGTGAAACATCCGACAGCGCGAACCGGCGGCCCTCCAGCCACTCCATGCCCATCTGCTCGGCCTGGAGCATGTTGTACTCCCAGTCGGAGCCGTGCACGAACAGGTCGCCATTGGCGACGGTGGCCTGCCACCGTTCCTTGATGAGAGCAGCCTCCCGGGGCGGAACCCGTTTCTCCTTGTTCTTCAGCCGCGCCTTGGGCACCCCACCGCCGCCGAACCAGTCCAGCACGAACCGCTGGATCGACAGGCCCTCCGACAGCGTCCAGGCAGCGTAGGCGATCGGCGACAGCCCAACTGGTAGACCTGCGATCACGTACTGCCGTTCATGCCACACCTTGTCCCGGGTGTATTCCTTGCCGTCGATGCGATACCGGGGTACCGGTTCGCCTCTGCGTTGAATGACCGAGCAGGCCCCAATCACCTGCAGGTCGATGCGCGACGGCAAGCCGAGCGCGTTCTTCTCGGTGATCAGACCGATGGTGTTACCGGCCCGGTCCATGTCGACCTGGCTCGCCGCCATCCAGTCGACGTAGTCCCATTCCCGGCCACCCGGCTCCACCAACACCGGCGGCTTGGGCACCTCGACCTGAAGATCACCGACCTTGCGGAACACGTCCAGCGGGAACGACGAGATCAGCCCTGCGCGCAGCTGCAGACACGCCCACACCGCCGAATGCCGCATCGCCGTGTCATTGGTGACAGCGACCAGCCCACCGCGCGTTGTCCCCGGCCGCGGCGGGATCAGCGGGCCGTCCACATGCGACTCCGCATGCCGCTGCTGCCTGCGCAGCGGGAACAGGCTCACGGCGCCCGCCGGCGCAGCCAGTCCGCCAGCCGTACACCGGTGAAGAGCACCAACCCCGACAGGCCCGCCGATGGCCAGCCGAACGTCGGGAACACGGCGGCACCGGCCGCGAACGCCACCAGCACCAGGGCCAGCGCGTCCAGGGCGGTCGTCATGACGTCATCGTACGCACGCTGCTGCTCTTCAGGATCATCCATCACTGGCACCCATCCGAGTCGTCGTGGGCGTGCCGCCAGTCACCGGCGTGGTCCCGATAAACGTAGCGCCCGCAGCGGCACGGCCGACTCTCGTCCACCGACTCAAGCAGGTCGTAGTCCTGAGTCCCCTTGACCACCAGCCCGTGCAGCGCCAGCGTTACGCCGTACAGCGGGCCAAGTTCGGACGCCGAGCCGCGCTTCACGAACACGAATCCGCCCTCACCTACGTCCAGACGCCGGGCCTGCCCCACCGCTTGGGTCAAGACTCGCTGCCCGAGATGG
>JAEHDK010000510.1 GCA_016880465.1 Micromonosporaceae bacterium | reverse complement strand
CTCCTTGGCGCGGCCGTCGTAGTTGGGTACGAGGTCGACGGTGTCTTCCTCGATGTCCCGCAGCATCTCCATGGCAAGCGGGTCGAGCCGGCACTCTGTGTAGCGCATCGCGGCAGCGGGATCGTTGCCGGGCGAGCCGAAGTTGCCGTTCCCGTCGACCAGCGGGTACCGCAGAGACCAGGTCTGCGCCATCCGCACCAGGGTGTCGTAGATCGCCGAGTCGCCGTGCGGGTGGAACTGACCCATCACGTCACCGACCACCCGGGAGCACTTCACATACCCGCGGTCCGGCCGGTACCCGGAGTCGAACATGGCATAGAGGATCTTCCGGTGCACCGGCTTGAGCCCGTCCCGCACGTCCGGCAGGGCACGCCCGACGATCACGCTCATCGCGTAGTCGAGGTACGAGCGCTGCATCTCGACCTCGAGCCCCACCGGCTCGATGCGTCCGCGCAGGCCCGCCTCGCCGGTGGCGTCGGTCAGGTCGGGCTCGATCGGCTCGTCGTCCTCAGGCACGGTCGGTTCGGTCACTGTCCATCCTCATCGCATCGCCGTCGGGGTTCTGGGGATCAGCAGGCAGGTCGCGCCGGGGACAGCGCGGCCCGCCCACGTGCTCGTCAAATGTCCAGGAACCGCACGTCCTTCGCGTTGCGCTGGATGAACGACCGCCGTGACTCGACGTCCTCGCCCATCAACACGCTGAACAGCTCGTCCGCGGTTGCCGCGTCGTCGAGCGAAACCTGCAGCAGGGTACGGGTCGCCGGGTTCATCGTGGTCTCCCACAACTCGGGGTAGTTCATCTCGCCCAACCCCTTGAACCGCTGGATGTCGTCCGGCTTCGCGTTCGGCCGCTTCTGCTGGCGGAGCGCGATGAGCCCGTCGCGTTCCCGGTCCGAGTACGCGTACTGCGCGTCGTCGCCCTTCTTGTTCCATTTGATCTTGTACAGCGGCGGCTGGGCCAGGTACACGTGCCCCAGCTCCACCAGCGGCCGCATGAACCGGAACAGGAGCGTGAGCAGCAGCGTACGGATGTGCTGCCCGTCGACGTCCGCGTCCGCCATCAGCACGATCTTGTGGTACCGCAGCTTGTCGATGTCGAACTCGTCGTGGATGCCGGTACCCAGCGCGGTGATCAGCGCCTGGACCTCGTTGTTCTTCAGCACCCGATCGATCCGGGCCTTCTCCACATTCAGGATCTTGCCGCGGATCGGCAGGATGGCCTGGGTACGCGGATCGCGGCCCTGCTTCGCCGAGCCACCGGCGGAGTCGCCCTCGACGATGAACACCTCGGACACCCGCGGGTCGGTCGACTGGCAGTCGGCGAGCTTGCCCGGCATGGACCCGGACTCCAGCAAGGACTTGCGGCGCGCGAGGCGGCGGGCCTGCGCGGCGGCGATCCGGGCGCGGGACGCGGCCGAGGCCTTCGTGATGATCGTCCTAGCCTCACCTGGGTTGCGCTCCAGCCAGTCGGCCAGCCACTCGTTGCTGACCCGCTGGACGAAGCCCTTCACGTCGGTGTTGCCGAGCTTCGTCTTCGTCTGGCCCTCGAACTGCGGGTCGGCGAGCTTCACCGAGATGATCGCGGCGAGCCCTTCGCGGATGTCCTCACCGGTCAGCTTGTCGTCGCCCTTGAGGAACTTCTTGTCCGTGCCGTACTTGTTGATCACCGTGGTCAGCGCGGCGCGGAAGCCCTCCTCGTGCGTACCGCCCTCGTGCGTGTTGATCGTGTTGGCGAACGTATAGACCGACTCGCCGTACGACTCGTTCCACTGCATCGCGACCTCGAGCGCCATCCCGTCGCCATCGGCGCTGAACTCGATCACCGACTTGTGGATGGGGGTCTTGGTGGCGTTCAGGTGCCGGACGAAGTCCGCGATGCCGCCCTTGTAGAGGAAGGTCACCTCACGGAGCTTGCCGTCCTCGTCCGGGGTGCGCTCGTCGCACAGGTGGATGGTCAGGCCGCGGTTGAGGAACGCCATCTCCTGGAGCCGGCGGTAGATCACCTCGAACGAGAACTCGACGGTCTCGAAGATCTTCGGATCCGGCCAGAACGCGACCGTCGAGCCGGTACGCCGGGTCCGCTCGCCCTTCTCCAGCGGCCCGGGCTTAGCCCGGTGGTACTGCTGGCGCCAGACGTACCCGTCCTTGTGGATCTCGATGTCCATCATGGTGGACAGCGCATTCACGACCGAGACACCGACGCCGTGCAGGCCGCCGGAGACGGAGTACGACTTGCTGTCGAACTTGGCGCCGGCGTGCAGTACGGTCAGCGCGACCTCGACCCCGGACTTCTTCAGCTTCGGGTGGATATCCACCGGTATGCCGCGGCCGTTGTCGACCACCCGCACGCCGCCGTCGGCCAGCAACACGACATCGATCGTGTCGCAGTAGCCAGCCAGGGCCTCGTCCACCGCGTTGTCCACGACCTCCTGAACCAGGTGGTGGAGGCCGCGCTCGCCGGTCGAGCCGATGTACATGCCGGGCCGCTTGCGCACCGCTTCGAGCCCTTCGAGGGCCGCCAGCGAGGCTGCGGTGTAGTCGTTCTGCGTCTGCCTAGGCGCTGCCACGCTCAGTTGCCCTCTCCGTCGTGGGTCGCGGGTACCGTTGGGGCCGGTGGACGGCCGGGTTGCTGTACCAATCCTACTGTGCCGGGCGCCCTCAACCGCGACACGGCACCCCCAATAAGGCACTCCACATCGCCGTAGCCGCGCGAATCCCAGTGGCCGCAAGTCCCCCCACGCGTCCCACCCACTGCGACCGCCGTCGGCCGGACCAGCGCCGCCGGGCTTCTCTTTCCAGCCATTGCGGGGTACCCGGTGAGTGAGTCCGGCCGGTTCGGGGGTCGCGCGATCCCGGCGCCGTGCCGTACCCTCCGGCCGGCGGCAGGGTGTGCGGGGCGCCGTGCCGCCGGCGCTGCCGACTCCGACGCGAGCGTGACAGGGGTGAGCCCCATGGGGCTGGACAACGTCGCCGTGCAGTGGCCGCGCACCGGGCGCTTCTACGACCCGGTCGCGCCGGCCGCGTTCGTCGACTTCGCCGACCTGGCCGACCAGCCGCAGATCGCGGCGCCGGCGGCGGCGCTCGCCGGGCACATCGCGAAGACCGGTACGGTCCGGGCCACCGCGTACACCGAGCTGGTCGACCTCATGCTGGGCCTCGACGGCGTGCTGTACGCCACCGACGCCGCGGCCGAGGACGAGGACCCGGTGATCGACCCGGACGGCTGCGCGTGGATCGCGGGCGGGCTGGAGCGGTTCGTCGACGGCCACCGGCCGCTCGGCGAGGAGGTCACGTTCGAGACCGTCACCGAGGTGTTGCAGGGCGCGCTGGCCGGCAGCCGGCTGGCTGACCAACAGCTGCGCTGGCTGGACAGCCGCCTCGACGCGCTGCGCGATGAGTCCGGCGGAGCACCGCAGTGGAGCTTCACGATCACCGAGCTCGACGTGCTCGCGAGGTTCTACCGCCGGTGCGCCGAGCGCGGCTTCGCCGTGTACGCCGACTTCTAGCGATCAGCGGACCGCTACCGGTCCGCTGATCGCGCTGCAGGTCTGGGTGGCGGTTGGGCCGTCACCCGGCGACGCCGGCGTCCGCCGCGGCGATCTCCTTGCGGAACTTGGCGTGCACCCACATCGTGTCGCCACCCAACTGGATGCGGCTCCAGATGCCCTTGGTCGGGCCGATGGGGGTGGCCCGCGGCAGCCGGTGCAGCACCTGGGTGGGCTTGGTGCCGTTGAACGTCGCACCGAGCACGACCACGTTCTGGTCGGTCACCGCCACGACACGGCGCTTGACCATGCCCTGCAGCAGTAGGCCGAACGAGTTACCCAGCCATGGGTTGGCCCCGGCCTGGGCCAGGAACACGTGCCGGACCTGTTCGCCCGGCTGCAACAGAGGCGCCACCCGTTCGGTGAGCTTGTCACGCAGAGCCACGCTGAACTCCCTTCCCGGTTCGCGAGGCTTCACAGGCTACGGATCTGACGCCCCGCGCGCTGTCCCGTCGTGCGTACCGGGTGGTTAACCGTACGTATCGCGCGGGCCGCGACCGCGTACCCGGCGCTGGCCGCGCGACCAGGACGGCGCGGTGGGGCCGTGGATGTGCAGCCTCGTCACCACGTTGTGGCCGACCGCGGTGGCGATCCGCTGGACCAGCGACGGCGCGAGCAGGCGCAGCTGGGTCGCCCAGGCGGTGGACTCGGCCTCGACGGTCAGCTCGGCGTTCTCCAGCTTGACCGGCCGGCTGTGCGCGGCAATGTCCGGGCCGACGACCCGTTCCCAGGCCCCGAAGACGGTCGCCTCGGCGGCCGGCCGGCGCCAACCGCGAGCCGCAACGAGCCGGT
>JAEHDK010000509.1 GCA_016880465.1 Micromonosporaceae bacterium | reverse complement strand
TCCGGGGCATGATCGCGACCGTGACCCACCTCGTGACGTTCGAGGAGGTCGACTAGATGGTGATCAAGCTGCACCACCTGCGCCCGGCGCCGGGCTCGAAGACCGCCAAGACCCGGGTGGGTCGGGGCGAGGGCGGCAAGGGCAAGTCGGCCGGCCGGGGTACGAAGGGCTCGAAGGCCCGGACGAACATCCCGGCGGCCTTCGAGGGTGGCCAGACGCCCATCCACATGCGGCTGCCCAAGCTCAAGGGCTTCAAGAACCGGTTCAAGGTGACGTACCAGGTGGTGAACCTGGACCGGCTGGCCGAGCTGTTCCCCCAGGGCGGTACGGTCGGCCCGGCCGAGCTGGCCGACGCCGGCGCGGTCCGCCGGAACCAGCCGGTCAAGGTCCTCGGCGACGGTGAGCTCGGCGGCGTCCCGCTCCAGCTGTCGGCGCACGCGTTCAGCGCGTCGGCCAAGGAGAAGATCGAGGCGGCCGGCGGCTCGGTCACCGCGATCTAGCGGGTTTTTTCGATGGATCGTGGCGTCCGCCCCGTTGCGCAAGCGACCTCGCGGACGCCACGATCATCCGAAGGGACCAGGTAATCTTCGGTCCGGGAGCCCTCGGCCCGAACAAGGTAGAGTCCGTCACGCCATCCCAGTAGCGTCCGATCCGATGCGGACGCCGCATCTCGCGCAGGAGGAAGAAGTTGCTTTCCGCGTTCCTCAGTGCGTTCCGCACGCCTGACCTGCGCAAGAAGCTGCTGTTTACGGTCGGGATCGTCGGCATCTACCGGCTCGGCGCCACGCTGCCCAGCCCCGGCGTGTCGTACACCAACGTGCAGAACTGCATCAAGGTGCTCAACACGTCGGACAACGGCGTCTTCACCCTGCTCAACCTGTTCTCCGGCGGGGCACTGCTCCAGCTGTCGGTCTTCGCGCTCGGCATCATGCCGTACATCACCGCGTCGATCATCCTGCAGCTGCTCACTGTCGTGATCCCCCGGCTGGAGGCGCTCCGCAAGGAAGGCCAGAGCGGCCAGGCGAAGATCACCCAGTACACCCGGTACCTGACCCTGGGCCTGGCGATCCTGCAGGCCTCGGCGTTCATCGCCCTCGCCCGTACCGGCCAGCTGTTCAACGGCGCCTGCACCGCACCCGACCAGCAGGCGATCCCGACCGGCACCGGAATCCCGAACTGGCTGACGCTGACCATGCTGGTGGTCACGATGACCGCCGGCACCGGCGTGATCATGTGGCTCGGCGAGCTGATCACCGACCGTGGGGTCGGCAACGGCATGTCGGTGCTGATCTTCACCTCGATCGCCGCCCGGCTCCCCTCCGAGGGCTGGCAGATCTTCCAGAAGAGCAAGTGGATCTTCGTAGGGGTGCTCGCCTTCGGCATCCTCGTCATCACCGCGGTCGTCTTCATCGAGCAGGCGCAGCGGCGCGTGCCGGTCCAGTACGCCAAGCGCATGATCGGCCGGCGGATGTACGGCGGGACATCCACGTACATCCCGTTGAAGGTCAACCAGGCCGGTGTCATCCCGGTGATCTTCGCGTCGTCCCTGCTCTACCTGCCGCAACTCGCGTTGCAGTTCTTCCAGCAGACCGAGAACCCGAGCAAGGTCTACGTGTGGGTGCAGAACCACATCATCGACCCGTCGAACTACGTGCACATCGGGATCTACTTCCTGATGATCATCTTCTTCACGTACTTCTACGTGTCGATCACGTTCAACCCGACCGACGTCGCGGACAACATGAAGAAGTACGGCGGCTTCGTACCGGGCATCCGGCCGGGTAAGCCGACCGCCGAGTACCTCGACTTCATCCTCAGCCGGATCACCCTGCCGGGCGCGCTCTACCTCGGCATCATCTCGGTCCTGCCGAACTTCTTCATCAACCTGGTCGGCGGCCAGAAACAGAACTTCCCGTTCGGCGGTACCGCTGTCCTGATCATGGTTGGCGTGGGCCTGGAGACGGTCAAGCAGATCGAGAGCCAGCTCATGCAGAGAAACTACGAAGGGTTTCTCAGGTAGTGCGCCTGGTGCTCGTGGGTCCACCAGGGGCTGGCAAGGGGACCCAGGCCGAGTTCATCGCCGCACACCTCGCCGTGCCCAAGATCTCGACTGGCGACATTTTTCGGGCGAACGTCGTACAGGGGACACCACTCGGCATCGAGGCCAAGCGGTACATGGACGCGGGCCAGCTCGTACCGGACGAGGTCACGATCAACATGGTCCGGGACCGGTTGGCCGAAGCGGACGCGGCCGACGGGTTCCTGCTGGACGGGTTCCCGCGTACCGTTCCCCAGGCCGTGGCGCTGGACAAGCTGCTCGCCAACCTCGGCGCGGGGCTCGACCTGGTGATGGAACTGGTGGTCGACGACGACGAGGTGATCCGCCGGCTGTCGGGGCGGCGGCAGTGCCACGGCTGCCAGAAGATCTGGCACGTCGAGTTCGACCCGCCGTCGCGGGATGGCATCTGCGACCGGTGCGGCGGCCAGCTGTACCAGCGCGATGACGATCTGCCCGCGACGATCGCCGAGCGGCTGCGGGTCTACGCCCGGGACACCGCGCCGCTCGTGGACTACTACGGCGCCCAGGGGCGGCTCGTCGGCATCGACGCCACCGGCCCGGTTGAGGACGTCACGCTCCGGGCCATCGACGCCCTGCGGTCGTACGGCGGGTAGCTCGTGCGTACCCGGATCCTGGATATCGAGTACAAGACACCCGGACAGATCGACCTGATGCGGGCGGCCGGCCTGCTCGTCGCCACGACTCTCGAACGGCTGCGGGCCGCCGTCGCGCCGGGGGTGAGCACCGCCGAGCTCGACACGCTCGCCGAGGCGACGATCAGGTCCGCCGGCGGGGTGCCGTCCTTCCAGGGGTACCAGGGGTACCCCGCTTCGATCTGCACCTCGGTCAACGACCACGTCGTGCACGGCATCCCGGCCACGACCCAGGTCCTCCGCGCCGGCGACCTGATCTCGATCGACTGCGGTGCGATCGTCGACGGCTGGCACGGCGACGCGGCGATCACCGTACCGGTCGGCCAGGTGCGGCCGGAGCTGCTCCGGCTCGCCCGGGCGGCCGAGGACGCCATGTGGGCCGGTATCGCGGCGGCGGCCCGCTCCGCGGCGAGCGGTACCGGCCGGCTGACCGACATCTCGCACGCGGTGGCGGACACCATCCGGCGCGCCGGGCGGTACGGGATCGTCGAGGGGTACGGAGGCCACGGCATCGGTACCGAGATGCACCAGGATCCGGACGTACCGAACCTCGGCCGGCCGGGCAAGGGGCCACGGCTGGTCCCCGGCCTGGTGCTTGCGATCGAGCCGATGGTCACGCTCGGCTCCCGGCACACCGTCGAGCTCGCCGACGGGTGGACGGTGGTCACCCGGGACGGCTCGTACGCCGCCCACGTCGAGCACACGATGGCGATCTGCGAGGACGGCGTCTGGGTGCTCACCGCCGCGGACGGCGGGCGCGGCCGGCTCGGTGCGCTGGCCTCGGCCCGGGCCCTGGGCTGACTGTCCGCCGGCAGCGCGGGCCTCGATCCGGACAGACAGCGCGAACTGGGTGGCCGCACCGGGTTGCGCCGGTACCCCGGGAGTCGTCGGCATCTATGGAGTCTTCGACACGCCCGACCCCGGGTGCGCCGCCGGCTGGTTTGGTGTTCGGCCGGGCCGCCGCGTACACTGGCTGATCGGCGCACTGCGTCCACTCCGGCATGTCCACCTAAGCGCTTCGGGTGAGCCGGAGGCGCGGCTGCAGGCACGCGGTGAGCCAGCCAATCAGTTCCGACGTCAGGTAGCGGAGGATATGCCGAAGAAAGACGGAGCCATCGAGATCGAGGGCCGGGTCATCGAGCCCCTCCCGAACGCCATGTTCCGGGTCGAGCTGGCCAATGGTCACCGGGTCCTGGCCCACATCAGCGGCAAGATGCGGCAGAACTACATCCGCATCCTGCCCGAGGACCGGGTCGTCGTCGAGCTCTCGCCGTACGACCTGACCCGCGGGCGCATCGTCTATCGCTACAAGTAATCGGAACCGAGTCCAGTCCGTCTACCGGGGTTCGACGCTGCTCGGACCCGGTCGGAGAACGAGGGCAAAACCGAAGTGAAGGTCAAACCGAGCGTCAAGAAGATCTGCCAGAAGTGCCGAGTCATCCGCCGCCACGGCCGGGTCATGGTCATTTGCTCCGACCCGCGCCACAAGCAGCGGCAGGGCTAACGGCCTCATTGCCCGTCCCAGGCACCACACCCCCAGTCGGAGGCTGGGGCCCCAGTTGGGCAGGTGACTGCGCTGGCTCGGGCGCGGCGTCAGATGCGCCGGGCCAGGGTCGCCGAAAGGGGAGGGACGGGCACAGACCTCCGCGAACTACGACAGGAGTACAGCCCAGCCATGGCACGCCTCGTCGGCGTCGATCTCCCCCGCGACAAGCGGATGGAGATCGCGCTCACCTACATCTTCGGGATGGGTCGGACCCGGGCGCACGAGTCGCTCGCGGCCACCGGCGTCGACCCGGACAAGCGCGTCAAGGACCTCACGGACGAGGAGCTGGTGCAGCTCCGCGACTACATCGAGGCCAACTACAAGGTAGAAGGTGATCTTCGCCGCGAGGTCGCCGCAGACATCCGTCGCAAGATCGAGATCGGCTGCTACGCCGGCATCCGGCACCGCCGCGGGCTGCCCGTCCGGGGTCAGCGGACGCGGACCAACGCGCGTACCCGCAAGGGTCCGAAGCGGACCGTCGCCGGCAAGAAGAAGCCGGGCAAGAAGTAAGTCAAACCGGAGTTCGAGTCGAGGTCCGCGGTTGGTCACCCGGCCGCTACCAGGCCCGAACGGTAGGTACACCCGACTCGGTCGACAAAGATTAATTGGAGCGCACACCACATGCCACCGAAGGCTCGCGCTGGGACCGCCGTCAAGAAGGTCCGGCGCAAGGAGCGGAAGAACGTCGCCCACGGACAGGCGCATATCAAGAGCACCTTCAACAACACGATCGTGTCGATCACTGACCCGACCGGAGCCGTCATCGCCTGGGCCTCCGCGGGCCAGGTCGGCTTCAAGGGTTCGCGCAAGTCGACCCCGTTCGCCGCGCAGCTGGCCGCCGAGGCCGCCGCACGCCGGGCGATGGAGCACGGCATGCGCAAGGTCGACGTCTTCGTGAAGGGCCCTGGCTCCGGCCGGGAGACCGCCATCCGTTCGCTGCAAGCCGTCGGGCTCGAGGTCGGGCAGATCTCCGACGTCACGCCGCAGCCGCACAACGGATGCCGTCCGCCGAAGCGCAGAAGGGTCTGACCATGGCACGTTATGCAGGCGCCGACTGCCGTCGCTGCCGGCGCGAGAAGATGAAGCTGTTCCTCAAGGGCAGCAAGTGCGACGGGCCGAAGTGCCCGTTCGAGTCGCGGCCCTTCCCGCCCGGCCAGCACGGCCGCGGTCGCACGAAGGAGTCGGAGTACCTGCTCCAGCTCCGCGAGAAGCAGAAGGCCCGCCGGGTGTACGGCGTGCTGGAGAAGCAGTTCCGCGGGTACTACGAGGAAGCCGTCGCCAAGAAGGGCAAGACCGGCGAGGTGCTGCTGCAGATCCTCGAGTCCCGGCTCGACAACGTGGTGTACCGGGCCGGCTTCGCCAAGTCCCGGGACCACGCCCGGCAGCTCGTACGGCACGGCCACTTGACGGTCAACGGGCACAAGGTCGACATCCCGTCGTACCGGGTACGCGAGCACGACATCGTCCAGGTCCGGGAGAGGTCCCGTGAACTGACGCCGTTCGTGATCGCCCAGGCCGAGGCCGGCTCCCGGCCCGTACCGGCGTGGCTCGAGCCCATCCCGAGCACCATGAAGATCCTGGTCCACTCGCTCCCGGCCCGGCAGGTCATCGACACGCAGGTACAGGAGCAACTGATCGTCGAGCTCTACTCGAAGTAACGGCGCACCGGAACACACAGGCGGCTGTCATATGGCGGGCAGCCCGACAGAAAAGAGAGTCACGTGCTCATCACCCAGCGACCGGCTCTGACCGAGGAGCCGATCAACGAGACGCTGTCCCGGTTTATGATCGAACCGCTCGAGCCCGGTTTCGGGTACACGCTTGGCAACTCGCTCCGGCGTACGTTGCTGAGCTCGATTCCCGGTGCGGCCGTCACCAGCATCAAGGTGGACGGCGTGCTGCACGAGTTCACCACGATCCCCGGGGTCAAGGAGGACGTGGTCGAGCTGGTCATGAACGTCAAGGACCTGTGCACGTCGTCCGAGCACGACGAGCCCGTCTCGATGTACCTCCGCAAGCAGGGGCCCGGCGACGTCACCGCGGGTGACATCCAGCCGCCGGCCGGGGTGACCGTACACAACCCCGAGCTCAAGCTGGCGACCCTGAACGGCAAGGGCCGGCTCGACATGGAGCTGACGGTCGAGCGCGGGCGCGGGTACGTCACCGCGGCCCAGAACAAGCAGTCCGGCCAGGAGATCGGCAGGATCCCGGTCGACTCGATCTACTCACCCGTACTCAAGGTGACCTACCGCGTGGAGGCCACCCGGGTCGAGCAGCGGACCGACTTC
>JAEHDK010000508.1 GCA_016880465.1 Micromonosporaceae bacterium | reverse complement strand
GACGGCCTGCGCGACGCGCTGCGCAGCCGGGGTGTCGCGGCGCGCGGCCGCACCGGCCTGAACGTGTGGGTCCCGCTCGCCGGCGACGAGACCTCCGCCGTGCTGCGCCTGCGCGACGCAGGGTCCGCGGTGGCGCCCGGCTCGCTGTACCGGCTCCACACGGGGCCGGCGATCCGCATCACCGTGAGCCTGCTCGATCCGTCCGATGTGGACCGTCTGGCGGCCGCCGTGGCCGAGGCGGTGGCGGCCGCCCGCTGCCCGGCGTTCACCGCCTGACTCGCGCCCACCGCTGGAAATTTCGACAATTTGCCCATCACCGCGGCGCGTGTCGGGCCCGTCCGGCAGGGTGAGGTCATGGCAGAGGTCGAGACCGCCGCGCCCTTCGTCCCGGTGGGTGCCGGCCTGGATGGGCTGCGCGCCGCCGCCGCCGGCTGCCGCGGGTGCCACCTCTACCGCGAGGCCACCCAGACCGTGTTCGGTGCCGGACTGGCGACCGCCCGGGTGGTCATGGTCGGTGAGCAGCCGGGCGACGTGGAGGATCGGCGCGGCCTCCCGTTCGTCGGCCCGGCGGGCAAGGTCCTCGACCGGGCGATCAACGAGGTCGGGCTCGACCGCACGCAGATCTACGTCACCAACGCCGTCAAGCACTTCAAGTACCGGCGGACCGGACCGGGCCAGCGGCGGTTGCACCAGACGCCGGACCGGGTCGAGATCCTCGCCTGCCGGCCCTGGCTGGCCGCCGAGTTTGCCGCACTGCGGCCCCGGGTAGTCGTGGCGCTCGGAGCGACGGCCGCGAAGGCGCTGTTCGGGCCGGCGTTCCGGGTCACCCGCCGGCGCGGCGAGGTCCTATCCTGGCCCGCGTCGGCCGACCGGCCCGAGGAGTTTGACATGCATGCAAACGCGGTGGCGGTCGCCACCGTCCACCCGTCGGCCGTGCTGCGGGCGGACGACCGGGACACGGCCTACGCCGGCCTGGTCGACGACCTGCGTGTCGTGGCCCAGGAGCTAGCCAGCAGCAGACCCCAGTGACCGGAGGTCCCCCATGAGGATGCACAGAGTTGCCCCGGCCGCCGTCGCACTCGCCGCCCTCGGTGCGGTCCTGGCCGGATGTTCGGGTACCGCCCCGCCGGCACCGTCGGCCAGCGGTTCGCCGGTCGCGAGTGCCGACGCGCGCAACGCGAAGGACGAACTGGCGGCCGCGGCCGGCAGGCTGCGCTCGGCGACGTACAAGTTCCAGGTCAAGGTCGGCGATACGACCATGCAGGGCGCGGCGAATCCGGCTATCAAGGGCGCGCAGCTGGCCTCCAAGGCGTCGGCCGGTGGCGCCGTGCTCGACCTCGAGCTGATAGTGGTCGGCACCGACTTTTACGCCCGGGTCGACGGTCTGTCGATGCTCGGCATCGATCGCAATACCTGGCTGCACGTCGACGGCACGAAGATCAAGTCGCTCGCGTTGCTCGGCATCGCCGACCCGGGCGACCCGACCGGCGCCGGCTCGCTGAGCAAGCAGCTCGTCACCGTCACCGTGACCGGCCGGCGCTACCAGGGCACGCTCGACCTCACCAAGGCCTCGGTCGCCGGGCTGCCGGTCTCGGCCATCACTGCGCTGGGCGACGCGGCGACGTCGGTCCCGTTCGAGGCGACCGTCGACGCGCAGGGCCGGCTGACCGCGCTCTCCTTCACCGTGCCCGCGCAGAGCGGGACGCCGGCGACGCCGATTGCCATCACCTACTCGGACTTCGGTAGCCCGGTCGGCATCGCCAAGCCGACCACGACGGTGGCGGAGGCACCGGCCGCGGTCTACTCGTTCCTGGGCGGCTGACCCCCGCGGCTTTGGGGGGCGGCCGTCGCGCAGGCACAATGCGGGCATGGAGCAACACCTGTACGAGGCCGTACACGAGGAGTTCCGGGGTCTGTGCCAGGAGTTCCTCGCCCGCGAGGTCGCCCCCTACCACGACGCCTGGGAGCAGGCCGGCATCGTGGACCGCGCGGTCTGGCGTAAGGCGGGCGCCGCGGGCCTGCTCGGCATGGACGTGGACGAGAAATACGGCGGCGGCGGCCAGCAGGACTTCCGGTTCAACGCGGTGCTGGTCGAGGAGATCGTCGCGGCCGGGGCCTCCGGACTCGGCTTCGGGCTGCACAACGACGTGGTCGCGCCGTACCTCACCGACCTCACCACCGACGAGCAGAAGCTGCGCTGGCTGCCCGGGTTCTGCTCCGGCGACATCGTCACCGCGATCGCGATGAGCGAGCCCGGCGCGGGCTCCGACCTCGCGGGCGTACGGACGACCGCGGTACGGGACGGCGACTCGTACGTCCTCAATGGACAGAAGACGTTCATCACCAACGGCGAGCACGCCGATCTGGTGATCGTGGTGGTGACGACCGCTCCCGAGCAGGGCGCGCACGGCCTGAGCCTGATCGCCGTCGAGCGCGGCACGCCCGGGTTCACCCGTGGCCGCCGGTTGGCGAAGGTCGGCCTCAAGGCCAACGACACCGCCGAGCTCTTCTTCACCGACTGCCGGGTGCCGGCGGCGAATCTCATCGGTACCGAACACCACGGCTTCTACCACCTGATGGGCAACCTGCCGCGGGAACGGCTCGGCATCGCGGTCGCCGCGGTCGCCGCGGCCGAGTCGATCCTGGCCATGACGCTCGAGTACGTGCGCACCCGGCAGGCGTTCGGCCGGCCGGTCGGCAGCTTCCAGCACAACCGGTTCCTGCTCGCCGAGCTCGACACCGAGGTCACGATCGCGCGGACGTTCCTCAACCACTGCATCGCGGAGTACGCCGCCGGCCGGCTCTCGGTCGTCGACGCGGCCAAGGCGAAGTGGTGGACGACCGAGCTGCAGAACAAGGTCGCCGACCGCTGCGTACAGCTGCACGGCGGGTACGGCTACATGCTCGAGTACCCGGTCGCCAAGGCCTGGCTGAACAGCCGGGTACAAACCATCTACGGAGGGACGACCGAGATCATGAAGGAGATCGTCGGGCGCGGGCTGGGCCTGTGACGGTCACCGAGCCCACCGGCACCGGGCCGGTCATCCAGGACGCGGCGGTCACCGACGACCTGCTGGCCGTGGACGTGGCGAGCGTCCAGCGGCGCACCGTGCGCATCCTGTTCGGAACCCAGATCGTCGGCGGTGTCGGCGTCGCCATCGGCATCGCGGTCGGCGCCCTGCTCGCCGTTCAGCTCGGCGGCACCGCCATCTCCGGCTTCGCCGGCACCAGCGCGGTGATCGGCGGCGCCCTGATCGCCTTGCCGGTCACCCGCGTCATGCGGGTTTACGGGCGGCGGCTCGGGCTCGTCCTGGCGTACCTGGCCGGCGCGCTGGGGGCAGTGGTGATCGTGGTCGCGGCCGCGCTCAGCTCGGTGCCGCTGATGTTCGCCGGGATGTTCTTGTTCGGCGGCGGTACGGCGGCCAACCTGCAGGCCCGCTACACGGCCGTGGACCTCGCCGAGCCGGCGCACCGGGGCCGGCAGCTCTCGATCGTCGTCTGGGCGACGACGATCGGCGCGGTGTCCGGGCCCAACCTGGCCCCCGTCGCCGGCTCGGTCGTGGCGACCACCGGCCTGCCCCGGCTATCCGGCGGGTTCGCGTTCAGCGCCGTGGCGTTCGCGCTGGCGGCCGCCGTACTCCTGCTGCTCCTGCGCCCCGACCCGCTGGTGCTCAGCCGGCGCCTGGCCCGCGATGCCGAGCCGGCCTCGGCGGCGGCCCCACCGG
>JAEHDK010000050.1 GCA_016880465.1 Micromonosporaceae bacterium | reverse complement strand
GTGTCGCCAGCCACGAACGACGCCGGCGCGCCCGGCGTCACGGACGCGTTGTTGCCGGTGGCCTCGGTTCCGACGTTGACAAACGTGACCGCCCCGCTGTCCACGTAGGACACCCGGTAGAAGTTGGGTACATCGGGCGCGAACTCGTAGTCGTCCAGCGTGGCCGCGGCCGACACCAGCGGCACCGCCCCGCCGCCGCGGACCGTGGACCAGTGCACCTGGTCGGTCGACCGCTCGACCTTGACGACGTCTGCGGCGGCAGGCGCCGAACTCACCGCGATCCGCACCCGGGACAGGGTGCCGTCGTAAGACAGGGTCAGGCTCATGGCCGGCGCCCCGTACCGGCCTGCGCCCGCCGGATCGTCTGCCGGTCATGCTCGCGGACCTCCGTGCGGATCACGCCGCGCAACTCCTGCTCGCCGATGAACACCCGCACCTCGATGTCACCGCCTGCCGTGGGCCCAGCGGCTGCCGATCCGGTCACAGCTGGCTGCGCGGTGCCAGCCACCGCGAGCCGGGCGCCCGAGTTGGCGGCCTCCAACGCGGCCCGGTTCGTGCGTGTGGACATTGCAGTGGACACGAACTCGCCGGCCGTCAGCATCGACGGCACCCGGTCCGGGCCGGGCGGCCCGTGCACCGCGCCGCCGTGCTGGAAGCCGATGATCTGCCCGAACCTGGGTGTGATGGTGATCCCGGACGGCACCTTGTTCAGAATCTTGATCAGGTTGGTGGCCTTGGCGATCGCCGTGTCCATGCCCGGCGTCTGGATCGTCGTCGCGACCGCGTCCGGAATCTTATCCAGCGCGGCAGCGTAGAGCACCGCATCGGCACGCGCGAACCCCATCGCCATCAGCTGTTTGATCAACTCAGCCTTGTAGCCGGCCGCAGCAGCGGTCAGCTCGTCGGTGGTGGCGCCGGCCTTGGCCTGCTCGACGATCATGTCGCCGTAGAGGCTGACCAGGTCGCGCACAGCGGCCCGGTTCTCGATGGCCGTCTTGCTGTTTCCGGCCAGCGATACGGCGTTCTTGTCGTGGGCCTCCTTGTTCGCATTGACCTTCTCGGTGAGGTCGTTCCATGCGCTGGCCAGCGCGTCCTGCGCCTCCTCCACCCCGAACATGGTCTCGAACAGGCCCTTGAGCTCCTTGTCCAGGTTCTCGATCTCCTTGCCCGCCGACTGGGCCTGCGTGGCGGTCAGGTTCAGCGCGTCGGCCAGCTTGCGCTGGGCCGGCGGCAGCTTGCTCGTCGCGTCGGTCGCGCCCTGGGTGGCCTCCCGCAGCTCGTTCGCGGTCTTCGACGCGTCGGAGAAGCCGCGGCGCTGCGCCTCGACCCCGCCGATGAAGCTTTCCAGGGCGGGCAGCGCGTTGTCGGTGGTCTCGGCTCGGGCCTTGGCGATCGCCGCATTCCAGGCGGCGATCGCGTCGGCGTCGCCGAGCACCACATCGGTCAGCGTGGCCAGGTTCAGGCCGAGGAACTCGGCCCACTCCGCCATGCCCTGCTCCTGCAGCCGGTGCGCGACCATCACCCGGGTCGACTCGGTGATCGCCGAAGTCTGCTCGTCGAACGTGCCGGCCAGTTCTTGCGTGGCGGCACGCAGAGCCGCCTGCTTGGCCGCGAACATGGTCACGACGGTGATCGCGCCGGCGATCGCCAGACCCCACGGGCCGGTCAGCACGCCGGCAACCCGGCCGGTGGC
>JAEHDK010000507.1 GCA_016880465.1 Micromonosporaceae bacterium | reverse complement strand
GTGGCGATGACGGCGACCGTCCTGTTCACCGTGAAGGTACCGATCAGGACCAGGAACTCGCTGACGAACGGCGCCAGGCCCGGCAGCGAGAGCGAGGCCAGCGCGGCGAAGAGCAGGACCCCGCCGAGTACGGGCACCAGCCGGCCGGCGCCGCCGAAGTCACTGATCAGGGCGGAACCCCGGCGCGCCACCAGCATGCCGACCACGAGGAACAGCAGGCCGGTCGCGAGCCCGTGGTTGACCATGTAGAGCACCGCGCCGGTGCCCGCCTGGGTGGTGAACGCGAAGATGCCGACGCCGATGAAGCCGAAGTGCGCGATCGAGGTGTACGCGACGAGCCGCTTGAGGTCGTTCTGGCCGACCGCGAGCAGGGCCGCATAGATGATCCCGACCAGCGCGAGCGCGAACGCCAGCGGGGCGAAGTACCGGGACGCGTTCGGGAACAGCGGCAGGCAGTACCGGATGATGCCGAACGTACCGACCTTGTCGAGCACCCCGACGAGCAGCGCGGCCGCCCCGGCCGGTGCGGCGGCGCCAGCGTCGGGCAGCCAGGTGTGGAACGGGAAGAACGGCGCCTTGACGGCGAACGCGACGAAGAACCCGGCGAACAGCCAGCGCTCCACCCCGGTCGACAGATCGATCCGGGTCAGCGTCGCCCAGTCGAGCGTGTGCCCGCCGACCACCCAGAGCCCGATCAGCGCGGCGAGCATGAACAGGCCGCCGACGAGCGAGTAGAGGAAGAACTTCACCGCCGCGTACTGCCGCTGGTGGCCACCGTAGCTGCCGATCAGGAAGTACATCGGCACGAGCATGACCTCGAAGAACACGTAGAACAGGAAGACGTCGGCGGCGGCGAAGACGCCGATCACCGTGCCCTCCAGGGCGAGCATGAGCGCGAAATAGGCCGGCACGCTGCGCCGCCCGCCCTCCGCGTCGTGCCAGCTCGCGAGGATGACGACGGGCACCAGCAGGCCGATCAGGGCCAGCATGACCAGCGCGATGCCGTCGGCGGCGAAGGTGAACCGCACGTCCCAGGCCGGGATCCACGGATACGACTCGCGGAACTGGAACCGCGGACC
Organism: Micromonosporaceae bacterium; assembly: GCA_016880465.1. GTDB lineage: Bacteria > Actinomycetota > Actinomycetes > Mycobacteriales > Micromonosporaceae > EFPC-2. Next base: position 2,298 of record JAEHDK010000507.1, on the reverse strand, counting down.
GCCCGCCTTGAACGCCGCGCACATCACCGCGACGACAACGAGCGTGCCGAGCGACCAGAGCAACGCCACCCGCTTGGCCAGCTCCGGCCGGTCGCGGGGCAGCAGCGCCACGATCAACGCGCCGACGAACGGCGCCCCGGTCAGCACCGACAGGTAGGGAAACGAGCTCATCCGAGCCTCACCGCCAGGAAGGCGGCCACGATCAGCAGCGCGCCCGCGAGCATGGACAACGCGTACGTCCGGACGAAGCCGGTCTGGAACCGCCGTAGTCGACCCGAGCCGCCGCCGACGAACGCGGCGAGCCCGTTGACGAGGCCGTCGATGCCCTTGCCGTCGACGTACACCAGGGCCCGGGTGAGCCACCGGCCCGGCACCTCGAAGACGGCCCGGTTGATGGCATCGAAGTACAGGTTGCGCCGGGCCGCGGTGACGACCGGACCGGCCGGCCGCGGTACCAGGGCGGTACCGTTGCGGAACAGCGCCCAGGCGAGCCCGACGCCCAGCACGGTGACCACAGTGGACAGTGTGGTGACGACGCCGTGGGCGAGGTGTACGACGGGCTCGTGCGTCTTCGCCGGCAGCGTCGGTGTCAGCCACTCAGGCACGCTGGTCGTCATCAGCCAACCCGCGGCGGCCGCGCCGACCGCGAGCAGTATCAGCGGGATCGTCATCACCGGCGGCGACTCGTGCGGATGCTCGATGTCCTCGGTCCACCGCTTCGGCCCGTGGAACGTGAGCACGAACAGCCGGGTCATGTAGAAGGCGGTGAGCCCGGCGCCGAGCAGCGCCACCGTACCGAACAGCCAGCCAGTCCAACCGGGCCGCTCGAACGCCGCCACGATGATCGGTTCCTTCGAGAAGTACCCGGACAGTGGCGGGATGCCGATGATGGCGAGCCAGGCGATCCCGAACGTGGCCCAGGTGATCTTCATGGACCGCCAGAGCCCGCCGAACCGCCGGATGTCGACCTGCTCCCGCATGGTGTGCATGACGCTGCCGGCGCCCAGGAACAGCCCCGCCTTGAAGAACCCGTGCGCGAGCAGGTGGACGATCGCCAGCGCGTACGCCCCGGCGCCAAGGCCGACGCCGAGGAACATGTACCCGATCTGCGAGACCGTCGACCAGGCCAGGACGCGTTTGATGTCGTCCTTGGCGCAGCCGACGATGCAGCCGATCATCAGGGTGAGCGCGCCGACGCTCGTCACGACCAGCTGCAGCGTGCTGTTCGCCGAGAAGATCGGGTTCGACCGGGCGATCAGGTAAACGCCCGCGGTGACCATCGTGGCCGCGTGGATGAGCGCCGACACCGGCGTCGGGCCCTCCATCGCGTCGGGCAACCAGGGGTGCAGCGGGAACTGGCCGGACTTGCCGGTCGCGCCGAGCAGCAGGAGCAGGCCCAGGATCAGCACGGTGCCGGTAGTCAGCCCGGCCGCCCCGGTGAAGACGTCCCGGTAGTTCACCGTGCCGAGCGTGGCGAACAGCAGGAAGATGGCCAGTACCAGGCCGGCGTCGCCGACCCGGTTCATCAGGAACGCCTTCTTGCCCGCGGTGGCCGCGCTCGGCCGGTCGTACCAGAACGCGATCAGCAGGTAGGAGGCCAGACCCACGCCTTCCCAGCCGAGGTACAGCATCAGGTAGTTGTTGCCCAGGACGAGCAGCAGCATCGCGGCGACGAACAGGTTGAAGTACCCGAAGAACCGGCGCCGGCCCGGGTCGCCGGCCATGTACCCCACCGCGTACAGGTGGATGAGGAAACCCACGCCGGTGATGAGCAGGACGAACACCGCCGCCAACGGGTCGAACAGCAGCCCGAACTCGACCCGCAGCCGGCCGACCGGGATGAAGGTGTAGAGGTTGAGCTCGACGGACCGGTTCGGCAGGCCCCGTAGCCGAGCGAAGTACAGCAGCCCGAGGACGAACGACGCGCCCACGGACAGGCACCCCAACCAGTGCCCCCACCGGTCCGCGCGCCGCCCGAGCAGGAGCAGGACCGCCGCGCTGACCGCCGGGATCGCGATGAGCAGCCAGACCGACGACAGCAGGCCGCTTGCGGGGGCGTAGTCCACAGCCGCGTATTCCACAGTGGAGAGCATCCCAGCCTCAGTACTTCAGCAGGTTCGCGTCGTCGACACTCGCCGAGCGCCGAGTCCGGAAGATCGACATGATGATGGCCAGACCAACGACGACCTCGGCGGCGGCCACGACCATGACGAAGAACGCCATGATCTGTCCGTCCAGAGTGCCGTTGATACGGCTGAACGTCACGAGCGCCAGATTTCCGGCATTGAGCATCAGCTC
>JAEHDK010000506.1 GCA_016880465.1 Micromonosporaceae bacterium | reverse complement strand
GGACCGCATCCGCTCACGGACGCGTCCGCAAACAATCCACCAGTGCAAACGCGAACACGAAGATCATTTACCCCAGATAACCTTCGATGATCGAGTACAGGTGGTAGGAGTCACGCTTGCCGGGTCCGCGCAGTTTCGTGATTTCCCAGCACCATACTTGGTTGGGTTCGGTGGCCAGCAGCTCCGGTTTGACGTGCGCCGGATGGGTGGCGTGGCGACGCCGCTCCCGAACTTTACCGTGCTCACGCAGCACTTGGTACATTGTGGACGGCCAGCACGGGGTGGCGCGGTTCACCGCACTGTCGCTCGCGTCGAGGCGCCGGGCATCGCCGCAGCCGCCGGTCAGGCCGGCGTGGGCTCGTCGAGGGGCAGCGGCGCAACCTCACACACCGACGAGCGCAGCGGCGAGTTGCCGCCGACCGGGTCGCTCGGTCCCTGGCGCAGGACGAGGTTCAGGTTGGCGCTGCCCGGTCCGTACGGCGGGTAGCCGGGCAGGCCGAGCTCGGCACAGGCCTGCCACCACCCGTGCTGGCCACACACCACGCCGGGGTCGAGGCCGCCGTTGAGCCGGGCGCGCGCGCGAACGCTGCCGTGTGGCGTGTCGATGCGCACCCAGTCCCCAGCGGCGATGCCTCGGGCCAGTGCGGTATCGGGGTGTAGCTCGATCTGCTGGTCCAGTGCGGCTCGGCGCAGGCTCGCCACATTGCGGTGCTGGCTTTCACAGAACCGCAGCGACTTGGCGCAGGTGAGGATCAGCGGGTAACGCCGCGCCAGGCCCGGCCGCGACCTCGGGCTCGTCGGCGGCTCCTCGAACTCGGGCAGCGGTGGATAGCGGTGGTCGGCCAGGACCTCCGAGTAGAGCTCCACCTTGCGCGACGGCGTACGGAATCCGCGCGGTCCGTCGCCGTCCGGCTCGGCGTACTTGCGGTAGCGGGTGGACAGCGGCACCCGGATACCGGCCGGCTCGGCGCGCAACTGCTCCAGCGTCACGCCGCTCGGAGCGAGCTGGTGTCGCCACGCGGCATCGACGTCCCCGTGCCAGAAGTGCTCGGCCAGACCGAGGCGGGTCGCGAGCGCGAAGATGATCTGCAGGTCCGAGCGGGACTCGCCGCGCGGCGCCACCAGTGGGGACCGCAGCTGTACCAGCGACTGCGCCGCCTCGCTGATCTCGAAACCGATCCTCAGTCCCTCGGTTTCGAAGGCGCTGGCTACCGGAAGCACAATGTCGGCGAGCTCCGCGGTCGGGTTCAGGAACATGTCGGCGTGGACGAAGAAGTCCAGCGCCGCGAGGGCGTCCCGCCCCCGGGCGCTGTCGCCGTGGGCCATCACCAAGTTGGCGCCGAAGTTCACCAGGCCGCGCACCCGGTACGGGTCGCTGTCGAGCGCCGCGGTGAACAAGTCCTCGCCGGTGACGTACTCGAACCGCGCTCCGCCCAGCGGCCGCTTCGCCAGGCCGACGGTCCTGGCGCGCTGACTGGGCGCCAGCAACTCCGGGCCATCGACCCGATTGGCCGGCACGCTCGGGAACAGCACATTGCCACCGCGTATGTCGAGGCTGCCGGTCAGCGCGTACAGCTGGCCGATCGCGCGGACGATCTGTGTCGTACCGGAGTGCTGTTCCAGCCCGCTCCAGGTGTAGAACGCGACTGGCCGTGCCTCCCACAGCGTGCGTGCCGTTCGCTCGATCTCGACCGCGGGCACCCCGGTGACCTTCTCCGCGACCGCTGGCGTCATCCGCCGGCACTCCTCGACGACGAGGTCGAACACGGGCCGGCAGACCACGACTCCGCTCTGCGTCGCTATCGTCCGCTCGCCGGCCAGCGCAAGGCGCTCCTCGCCCACCTGGTGCCGACTCGTGGCGGGGTCGTAGGCCGCCGGCTCCCCGGCGACCTCGTCCCACGCGACGTAGTGCGCTGGGTCGCCGCCCGGCGAGACCTCGTGTGCGCGCAGCAGGCGGCCGGTGTCGCGGCGCACGAGTAACGGCGCATTGGTCCAGCGGCGGACGAAGTCCGCGTCGAACCAGCCGCGCTCGATCATCACGTGCGCGAGCGAGAGCGCCAACGCCGCGTCCGTGCCGGGGCGCACCGGCAGCCAGTGGTCCGCCTTCGCGGCGAGCCCAACCCGGCGCGGGTCGACGACGACGAGCCGGGCACCGCGGGCGAGCGCGGCCACCGTGCCGGTCGCGTGCGTCAACCGCGCCACGGACGGGTTGTAGCCCCAGAACAGGATGCAGCCGGCGTGCTCCAGGTCCGGCAGGTATTCGCCGGGCACGGCGGCGCCGAAGGTGAACATCGGCGCGAGCATGCGTCCCCACGCGCACAGCTCCAGGTACGTGCAGTGGTTAGGGCTGCCGAAGGCACGCCGCAGCCGGGTCACCCAGTCCACCACGTCCGAGATCGCGGAGGTCGACGGCGACGCGTTGGAAAACACGACCGACTCGGGCCCGTGCTCACGGGCGAGGGCCAGCAGGCGCGCGGAAACGGTGTCGAGCGCCTCGTCCCAGGTGATGCGCTGCCACCCCGGGTCGGCCGCGCCCTTGGGCTGAGTGCGGCGCAGCGGATGCAGCAGCCGCTCAGGATGGTTCACCAGCTCCGGCCCGGCCTTGCCCTTGACGCACAGCGCCTGACCGGTCGGGTGCGACGGATCGGGGTGCAGCGCCACGAACGCCCCGTCCGTGATGGTCGCCTTCGCGCCGCACCGCGCGACGCACAGTGCGCAGAACGTCGAGACCTGTCTGCTGCCCTGCTCCCCGGCCATCGTTCCCCCTCCGTCCTGGAATGAATCGAGCGAGCCGCCACGCCGGCCGCCCGGCCGTGGTGCGTTGCGGGGATCGTACTGCGCGTACCGACGGCGGTCAGTCGGACGCGTCGTCAGGATCGACCGCACCCGGGTCAGTCGGCCCCTCGAAGAACGACTCCAGCACGACGATCGTCTGGGTGCTCCGGACCGATTCAACGGCGAAGAATTCGCCGCAACACCGCCTGCACTTGTTCGGTCGACCCGGTTCTGATCTTGGCTAGGAGCGACGCTGGCGCGGCGATGATGTGAGCCTCCTCGACCTCGGGGATCCGGCGAGCGCGGCTCTGGTCGGCTCGTTGCCCATCCGCGCCGCACCCTCGACGAGGACGAAGGCGGTCAAGGTCGGTCGTCCGGTAGGGCGCTCCACCGTGCCCGCCCGGACGCGGCCCGGCCAGACGGAGCCTGCGCGACGGGAAGCCGCAACCGCCACGGCCCGATCGGTGATCTTCGGGAAGCCACCGTCCAGTAATGAAGGTGGCATCTTTTGCGTCCCGTACTGCAGTGACGTACCGCGGCGTGGGTCAGCCACTGAGGCCCTCGCCAGCCGCCTGAGCGCGTTCCTGGCCGTGGAGCCCTTCGGGCGTGTCGCCGGCATCTACCACGGGCCGAGGCTGGTCGTCAGTCACAGCGGCTGACTGCTGCGATCTTTCAGGCCAAAGAGCCGCGAAGGTTTCGCTCGTGCCTGACATGGCGAGACCGCCAATGAACTGTGCCTCGCCTAGGTTGACGTGACAATGGAACTCCGCGCCTATGAAGTTGGCGACGCTATAGAACTGCGTCTCGCCCAAGCGGGCGTCACCGTAGAACTGTGCCGCGTACAGGTCGGCGCGGCCATGGAACTGCGCTCGACCCAATAGAACGTGGCCATGGAAGTGCACCCCACTTAGGTTGGCGTCACCGTAGAACTGTGCCGCGTACAGGTTGGCGAGCCCATTAAACTGCGCGTCGCCCACGTGGGCGTCACCGTGAAACTGCGCCTCGTCCAATCGGGCGTCACCGTGAAACTGCGCCTCGTCCAATCGGGCGTCACCATAAAACTGCGCTTTGTGGAGGCCAGCGACGCCATGGAACTGAGCCCGGCACAGGTTGGCGACTCTATGAAATTGCGCCTCGACTAGGCCGGCGTCACCGTGGAACTGCGCGTCGACCAGATCGGCGTCACCGTGGAACTGCGCCTCGGCTAGGTCGGTATGCCCGTAAAACTGCGCTCCGCTGAAGTTGGCACGACCGACCGCACAGACGCGGAGGTTGAAGTCAACCAGCGTCGCGCCCACGAGGTCGACGATCAACCGATTACGCTCGTTCGTCCACCAATACGTACTGAGCCCAGCATCGGCAAGACCGACACTAAGGTGCGCCCCAAGGAGTCGTTGGGCGGTAAGTCGTACCTCAAGCTCCTGCCGCCTTTCCGCCTCGATCGCCTGGTCCTGTGGGCCCGCATCGGGAGCGGGACGTTCAGGCGAGTGTTTAGCGTTCCGCCGAAGCACTTCGACCGGAGGCGTGTACGGCATACGCAGATACGCACACCATACGTCGAATACCGTCTGACGCAGCTTTGGATTGTCTTGGCCGAGCCGCTCCAACGCGTAAAGGCCCGCAAGCCGAACCGCCGCCTTGTCGCTGCCGAGCTGATCCGCGGCTGCCACGTACAACGCAGTGGTCCGCTGCTCCAGCGCATCGCTTTCCGCAAACCGCTGCGCCCGCTCGCTCAACGCCTGCCGGCGCAGTGTCATCAGCAGCGTCACCCCCGCCGCCAGCCCAGCTGCCACCGTCAACCCAGTCTTGATCCGATCCAACCGGAGCCGATCGGGATCAGACACCCGCTGTGGTATCGGCGCCCACACACCCAGCAGCCACATCGCCAAAGCGCCGCCTGCCGCCACGACGAGCACGACGACCGTCGTGACCGGCCACCACCGCATCACCCGCATCGGCTCCTCATGGGTCACGACACGCCTACCGGACTGCTGCGCCGTCCTCCAGCGCTTCGGGGTACGCATAACCGCCATTGTGTCGCTCGCATCCACCAGTTAAACCGATCACAATGTCGATAACGATCAGCCGACCGGGCAACAACCGCCCGGCATGGCAGGGCCCGGTGTCCGCAACCGTGCCTCTGGCGGCTATGGCCCCCGGCCCTACGACCCGGACCCGCCGGCGGCCAAGGGATATCCGCCCGGGACCCCGGCGCTCCGGATGCCTGCCAGGCCGGCGCGCTGCCGGCCGTGCACCACAGGCAGCCAGACCATGCCTGGGTTGAGCCTGCGCGACGGGTGAAGCCCGACTTCATTCTCTGGTGCGGGAAAGCGGGATCGCTGCGACCAGCAGGGCGACCAGGCTGACGCCGAACAGGTTGATCGCGCCGGTGTTGTCGGTGTCGTAGTGCAACTGCGGTTCGTTGAGGAAGGCGAGGAACAGGGCGGCGCCAGCCACCGCCCACCCAACGAGCAGGGCGGAGCCGAACCGGCGCGGAGACACGCCAGCCGCGTACGCGCAGAACAGCAGCGCGACGACCGCGGTCGTTAGGTACGGAAATCGACTCGCCTCGGTGTCGGTCAATCGGTGGGCGTGCTGCCACAGGGAACCCAACGCCGCCGTGTTGGCCAAGCCCAGCACCAGCACCAGGAACGATGTCGGACCGTGCCGCCGACGAAAGAAGGCTCGTGCCGTGCCGGTCCGGCTGAGCGTGCGGATGGCGAGAACCCCCGCGACGCCGAGGGCCAGGTGGCCAAGGAGGTGGAGCCATTGGCCGGCGCGGAAGGCACCGAAGCTCGCCGCGGAAAGCATGTAGGCGATCGTGCTGATCAGGCCGTACGTCGAGGCGGCGACGGCCCCGATCAGTACCCCGGTCGCGGTCAGGCCACGGGTACGGGGCAGGTAGGCCGTCACGCCCGACACCACGGCGACCGCGCCGAGAACGAGCGCGTACCACCGGACATTGGGGTACGTGATAAGGGAACTCGAGGTGACCTGGTCGAACGTCGGGAAGAGGCTGAGGATCAGCAGCGCGCCGCCGAGAACCGCGGTGATGGCGGCCGCCCTGGGGCCTCGATCGGCGGCAGGTTCGGCCGCTGGCGGCGCCTCCGGGGCTGCGGGGGCCACGGAACGTGTGGGTGCGGCGGAACTGCTGATCGGTTCCGGGTGTGTCGGCTGCGGCGGCACAACCACCTGGCGAACATTCGGTTGGCGGCGCGGCGTCTCGACCGTCGGCGGCGCGGCCTTCGGTTCCCGGGTGCGGGCCTGCGGCTCCGCCGGCCTTTGTTCCGGGGTGCGGACCTGCGGCTCCGGCGCGCCCGCCGGCTGCTTCGGCCCGGCGGCGAGCGCCTCGGTCGCTGCGGCAATGACGGCGCGGCTGTCGTCTTCGGCGAGGTGTTCCAGGGCTAGCCGCGCGGCCAGGGCCAAGCCGGCGTGCTGGCTGCGCAGCAGGCGAGCCAGCTCTTGTACCGCGCCGACGCGGACGCCGACGATGGGGTGGTCGATGGCCTGCTGCAGCTCGCTGGGCAGTGGTACCGGTTTGGTGACTGGCCGGGCACGGCGGGCGACGTAGATGTCGCCCTGCACCCCGAAGGTCCACTTGCCGGGCGTCTGGTTGGGCGTGACCACGCGGACCTTGTCGTACACGAAGTCGTACAGCTCGTCGAGCGAGACCTGGCCATCCTGGTCACGATCGGCCTCGCCGGTATCCAGCCCTTCCACCAGGGCACTGGTGAACACCGACGGGGCAAGCTCGTTCGCGTCGGCGAGCCGGTCGCCTTCGAAGGCGTACTCCATCGAGCTCGACGCCGTGATCACCGCTCGGCCTCGGCCGCCGAACTGTTCTTCGATGTTCACGGTCGTACCGGCCCTGGCGGCCATCCCTCGCTCGAACGCCCCCGCGTAGCAGCAGTCCAGCAGCAGCACGATGCGCCGCGACCGGCTCCGGTTCATCCGCCGGTTGACGAAGTCCGCGGCCACCGCGGTCGCGCCGAGCCGGCGCAGCTTGGTGTTCGAGGTGGCGAAGTACAGCTCGCCACTCTCGTCCTTGACGCCGTGGCAGGAGAAATGCATGAGCAGCAGGTCATCCGGGCTGCGGTCGGCGAAGAAGTCCTCCACCGCCTCGCCTATCTCGTACGACGGCGCGTCCAGCAACGTCTTCACGTCGAAGCCGCCGATCCGCGGGTCGCCCAACACCCGCGCGAGCGCCTCGGCGTCGTGAGCGGGGGACCGTAACTGTCCCAGCCCCGGATCCTGGTACGCGCGGCTCGCGATGATCAACGCACTTCGGGTACCGGTCAACGGGCCCCCATCGGGAGCCCGGCGCCGGAGCCATTCGTCGGTCAGCCGCTGGCGCTCCTGGGACGGCAGTCCGCTGAGTTCGAGAACGTCGCCGT
>JAEHDK010000505.1 GCA_016880465.1 Micromonosporaceae bacterium | reverse complement strand
GATCGCGTTGGCCTCGGCCAGCGCCGACCGGCGGGACCGCTCGCCCTCACCGATGAGCCGCGCCTGCTCGGCGGCGGCCTGGGCGGCCGCGATGGTCGCCTGCCGCTCGGCCTCGGCTCGCAGGATCGCCGCGTTCTTGGCCGCCTCGGCCTCCTGCTCGATCCGGTAGCGCTCGGCGTCGGCCGGCTTGCGGACCTCGGTGTCGAGCTGGCGCTGCTTGAGCTCGGCGTTGCGCTCGGCCACCTTCTGCTGCTCGCTGAGCACCGCCTGCTGCCGCTCGGCCTCGGCCAGCGGTCCGGCCGCCGCGGACCGTGCCTTCGCGGCGTCGATCTCGGCCTGGATCCCGGCCTGCTTGAGCGCCAGGTTCCGCTGGGCCTCGGCGATCGCCTCCTCGGCCAGCAGCCGCTCCCGCTCGGCCTCCTGCCGGGCGCGGGCCTCGGCGATGGCCGCGTCCTTGAGCACCCGGGCGGCCTCGGGCCGGCCGAGATCCTGCAGGTACGAGCCCTCGGCGATGATGTCCTGCAGCTGGAACGTGTCGAGCACGAGACCCTGGTTGGTCATCGAGTGCTCCGCCTCCTCGGCGACCGCGGAGGCGAACGCGGCCCGGTCCCGGATGATCTCCTCTATCGTCAGCCGGCCGACGATCGACCGCAGGGCACCGGCCAGCACCTCCCGGGTGAACTCGTCGATCTCCGCCTGCTGGTGCAGGAAGCGCTGAGCGGCCGCCCGGATCGCGTCCTCGGTGCCGCCGACCTTGACGATCGCCACCCCCTGCAGGTTGGCCCGGATGCCCTGCTTGCTGACCGCGCCGGTGATCTCGACGTGGATGCGCCGGCTCGACAGGTCGAGCGCCTGGAGTTTCTGCACTACCGGCAGGACGAACACCGAAGCGCCCATCACCACCTTCTGGCCGGACAGGTCGGTGGACAGCCGGCCGTCGGCGCTGGCGACCGAGCGGCCCTTGCGGCCGGTGACGATGAACGCCTCGTTCGGGCCGGCGACCTTGATCCGGGACAGGACGAGCAGGACGAGGAGCAGAACCAGGAGTACGGCGCCGCCGATCCCGATGAGCAATGGCATGGGGTGTCCTTAGTTATCGGAGCGGAGTGGTCTCCTCGACCACGACACTGGTGTCACTGGGCGCCTCGACGACGAAAACCTGGGCGCCGTACGGGATGGGTCGGTCGGCTCGCGCGTTGAGCTTGACCGGCTGGCCGCCGAGCTGGACGCGTACCTCGCCGTATCCCTGGTTCGGGATCGGCGTGACCACCACGCCGAGCGTGCCGACGAGGTGGGCGCGCGCGGGCGTGGCGTCCGTGCGCATGTTGCGCGCCGCGCGGGCCAGGCGCAGCGCAAGGTAGGCGGTCGGCACCGCCGCGGCTGCGCCCGCGGCCGTCGAGGCCAGAACCGATCCGGGGGTACCGGCACCGAGCAACTCGTGCACGATGGCGCCGCCGAAGCCGAAGGCGCCCGCGAACCCGGCGATCGCCTCCAGCGACCAGGGGCCGCCCGCGTCGGGGTGGCCCAGGTGGAGGATCTCGCCGCCGAGGAGCGCGGCGGTCAGCAGCACCACGCCGAGCCCACCGATGACAAGAAACGCCAGGGTCACGCCGCTCATGTCGCCCTCCCCGATGTGCCCCGAGGATAGCGATGTCCCGCCAGGGCGGAGACCGCTGTCCGCGGTGGCCGCCGTGCCCGGTGGCGCGGGATACTTGCCGGATGCGGTGGAGCGTGGTGCCGTGGACGATGGGTGACCTGGGCGTCGCCGTGGACGACGACGGCGTGTGCGCGGTCTCGTTCCACGGCGCCCGTGGGACGGTCGTCGCGCCGACCGGCGTCCTGGCCGAGGCAGTGCGGCAGCTGCGGGCCTATCTCGCGGGCGAGCTCACCGACTTCGACCTGCCCTTGTCGGTACGGGAGGGCAGCGACTTCGAGCGCGCGGTGTGGACCCAGATCGCCGCGATCCCGTACGCCGAGATGCGTACGTACGGACAGATCGCGGCCGCGGTGGCGGACGGTGACCCGCTGGCCGCGCGGGCGGTGGGTACGGCGTGCAACCGGAACCCGCTGCCGGTCGTCGTGCCCTGTCACCGGGTCGTCGGTGCCGGCGGCAAGCTGGTCGGCTTCGGTGGCGGGCTGCCCCGCAAGCGCGCGCTGCTTCAGCTGGAAGCCGGGGTCCGGATCGCCCGCGACTTCGGCGCCGGCCAGCCGACGACGGCCGGCACCGGATCGCCGACCGCCGTCAGCTGAGGATCGCGCGGGCGACGCGCCATACGCCGAGTGCGGCGAGGGCCGCGAAGGCGGCGGTCACCAGCAACACGAAGATGCACGGGAGCACGGTGCCACGCGGCTTGCGTGCCTGGTACGAGCCGGCCCAGCGCGCCGGCGGGCCGGACTGCTCGGCCTCCTCGACCAGCGCGAGCAGCCGCTCCCGGGCCGCGTGGCTGGTCAGCCCGGCCTCATCCCTGGTCCAGGCGAGCAGGCGGAGCCGTAGCCACGGCGACGGGTTGGCGCGGGTGAACGCGGCGAGTTCCGCAGGGCGTACGTCGTCGGTGAGGAAGGACCAGCGCCCAGCCTCGACGAGGTTGCCGGTCTGCCGATAGACGGCCGCGAGCAGCCGGCGGATCTCCAGGTCGGTCGGGTCGACCGCGAGCAGCGTACGGAGTCGTTGCGTGGCACGGTACGTATGCCCGAGCGCAAGATCGTCCTTCACCCGGGCGAGCACGTCCGCTTTTGCCACGCATTGATGTTGGGGGAGGCGCGCCCGACACGCCAGACGTGCGGTAGGAGAAATATGGGTTTACATCAACCACTGTGCGGCGGTGATCGCCCCGATCACTGCAAACACGACAGCCGCCACGATCGCCACGAACAGCGCAAGAGCGCCGAATGGGGTGCCAATGTCGACGCGCTCCGCGCCGTCCGCGGTCGTACCGCACTCCGCCTTCGCGGCTGCCGCGAGCACGTCCAGCCGCCCGCGCGCGTACTCGGTCGCCGCCTGGGCCGACCGCAGTGGCCAGCGCAGGGCGGAGAGCCGGCGCATGCCCCCCGGGAAGGCCGCCTCGAATGCGGCCGTCTCGGCCGGATCGGTGGACGGGTCCAGGTACCCCCAGCGCCCGGCCTCGATCCGGTTGCCGACCATCCGGTGCACCGCGGCCAGCCGCAGCCGTAGGTCGAGATCGGTCGGGTGGACGGCGACCAGGCTGCTCAGCCGCTGGATCGCGGGCTGGGTGTGGCCGCGGGCCAGGTCTGCCGCGACGCGGGCGAGCGCATCGGTCTTCGCCATGAACTCACTATGACCAGCGCCCCCGGCCCCGGTCCAGCCCTCCAAATGCGGATAGTCGCCAACATAACGGGCGGAGCTGGCTGGACCCGAGCGTGACCCCAACCGGCGAGTGGAGGCGAACCCCGGAGTTATCGCGCTATCTCGCCGCGGATGAACGCCTCGACGGACTCCCGCGCCTCGTTGTCGGTGTACTGCACCGGCGGCGACTTCATGAAGTAGGAGGAGGCGGAGAGGATCGGCCCGGCGATCCGCCGGTCGAGCGCGATCTTCGCGGCCCGGATCGCGTCGATGATGATGCCGGCCGAGTTGGGCGAGTCCCAGACCTCGAGCTTCAGCTCGGCGTTGAGCGGTACGTCGCCGAACGCCCGGCCCTCCAGCCGGATGTACGCCCACTTGCGGTCGTCGAGCCACGGTACGTGGTCGCTCGGTCCGATGTGGACGGTACCGCGCTCCATGTCATGCGGGATCTGCGACGTGACTGACTGGGTCTTCGAGATCTTCTTAGAGATCAGCCGGTCGCGCTCCAGCATGTTCATGAAGTCCATGTTGCCGCCGAAGTTCAGCTGGTACGTACGGAGCAGCTCGATGCCCCGCTCTTCGAACAGGCGGGCCAGCGTGCGGTGGATGATCGTGGCGCCGACCTGCGACTTGATGTCGTCGCCGACGATCGGCAGGCCGGCCGCGGTGAACTTGGCCGCCCACTCCGGGTCGGACGCGATGAACACCGGCAGCGCGTTGACGAAGGCGCAGCCCGCGTCGATCGCGCACTGGGCGTAGAACTTGTCGGCCTGCTCGGAGCCCACCGGAAGGTACGACACGACCACGTCGACGCGCGCTTGCCGCAGCGCCGCCACCACGTCGACCGGCGTGTCGTCCGACTCCTCGATCGTCTCGCGGTAGTACTTGCCGAGCCCGTCGAGCGTCGGCCCGCGCTGGACCGTGATGCCGGTCGGCGGTACGTCACTGATCTTCATGGTGTTGTTCTCGCTCGCGACGATGGCCTCGGCGAGATCGCGACCCACCTTCTTGGCATCCACGTCGAAGGCCGTCACGAACTCCACGTCGCGGACGTGGTAATCGCCGAAGGCGACGTGCATCAGACCCGGGACGCGGTCGTTCGGGTCGGCGCCGCGGTAGTACTCCACGCCCTGCACCAGGGACGAGGCGCAGTTTCCGACACCCACAATGGCGACGCGGATGGAGCCCATCGCTTGTGCCTCCTTCTTATTCGTCACGACCGCTCCGATCGGTGGGCGGACGCGGGGTGGTCTCGGTGGCCGGCGGTCGACCCGAGCGCTCGTTGGCGATCAGCTCTTCCAGCCAGCGGACCTCGCGCTCGCAGGCGTCAAGGCCGTGGCGCTGCAGTTCGAGGGTGTACGCGTCGAGCCGCTCGGCGGCGCGGGCGAGCACGTCGCGCAGCCCCTCCCGGCGCTCCTCGATCCGGCGCCGCCGGCCCTCGAGGATCCGCAGTCGGGTGTCGGAGTCCGTCCGCGCGAAGAATGCGAAGTGGATGCCGAACCCGGGGTCGTCGAACGTCTCCGGGCCGGTCTGGGCGAGGAGCTCGCCGAACCGCTCCTTGCCCTCGGCGGTGATCGCGTACACCACCCGCCCGCGCCGGCTCGTCAACGGCGGGATCTCGGCCGGCGGCGTCGCCTCGGCGGCGTCCGGCGCGTCGGTGATCCAGCCGGCGCTCTGTAGCCGCCGGAGCGTGGGGTAGAGAGAGCCGTAGCTGATCGCCGCGCGGATCGCGCCGAGCTTGGTCGCGAGCTGTTTGCGCAGCTCATAGCCGTGCATCGGGGACTCGTGCAAGAGACCGAGGATGGCCAGCTCCAACATCGTGTCCGGCGGCCTCCTCCCGGTCACAGTGGCGATGTATCGGACCGATACATCGCCACCGTAGAACGTCCGCGCCGGTCTCGCAATCCCACCGGACGGGTGTCGGCGACTACGCAGAGTGACTCCAATGCCGTCGATCTTCATTGGGTACGGTCTCATGGTCGCCTCGGCGCCGCTGACCGCGTACCCTTCTGCCCATGCGCACGCAGCGCCAGATCGTCGACTACTCGCTCCGCAAGCGGGCGGTGCTGCGCGAGGTCTACTCCGGTCGCGTCGGTGTATACGAGGCCTGCGACGCATCTCCGTACCTGAAAAGCGCCGCCAAGTTCCACGGCGAGCCGACGGAGATCCGCTGCCCGGTGTGCCGCCGTGAGCACCTGACTCACGTCCATTACATCTACGGTGATGAGCTCAAGCAGTCCGCCGGCCAGGCCCGGGCGAAGTCCGAGCTGCCGGTGCTGGCGATGACGTTCCGTGAGTTCCAGGTGTACGTGGTGGAGGTCTGCCGCGGCTGCGGCTGGAACCACCTCGTCGAGCAGTACCTTCTCGGCCGCGACGGCCTGGTCCCCGGCGCGGGAGAGGCGGCCGCGGCGAGCGCAGGGCGCGCTCGTTGACATGCATATACGTGGCGTACCTCACGGCAACCCGGTGGCGGGGATGCCCGCCGCCACGGCTACCGGCAAGGTGTGACTGATGAACCCGTACGAAGACCCGAACTCCGCGCGCGGGCGGGCCCAGGTTCCTGGATCCGGCGGCGGGTACGACTACGACTACGACCCTGAGCCGGCCTGGCGACCGGCCCCGGTCGGCTCCGCCTCGGTAGGCCGGGCCAGCGTGGGGCGGGCCAGCGTACCGGGCACCGGCGGCTACGAGTACGACGAGCCGTCGGGCGAGCGTACGGTCGGCCGCGCCACCGTACCCGGTGCGGTCGCCGGGCGCGCCGCGGTCCGGCCCGGCATCCCGGTGAGTCCGGGCGCCCCGATGGGCCCGGTCCCGATCGGCCCGGCCGGGGGTCGAGCCGGCGGTCCCGGCGGCCCGGCCGGCCGGGCACCGAGCAAGGCACGGCTCCGGCGGAACAAGCGGCGTACCTGGATCATCGCCGGGTTCGCGATCTTCATCATGCTGGCCGGCGCGGTGGTCGTCGGCGGCACCTACTACTACGACGACGTCGCGCTGCCCGAACAGTTCGGCCTGCCCGAGGCGACCACGATCTTCTTCAACGACGGCAAGACCCAGCTCGCCAAGCTGGGCGAGGTCAACCGGTCCATCGTGCCGCTGGCTGGCATCCCGGTCGACGTCCGGCACGCGGTGATCTCCGCCGAGGACCGCAAGTTCCTGGAGCACGGCGGCATCGACGTGCAGGGCATCTTCCGGGCCGCGTGGAACAACGTGACCGGCGGCGAGACACAGGGCGCATCCACGATCACCCAGCAGTACGCCCGGCACGTCGCCGACCTGAACGGCATCACCTACGCCCGGAAGATCCGCGAAGCGGTGCTGGCGAACAAGCTGGAGCAGAAGTTCACCAAGGACCAGATCATCACGAACTACCTGAACGTCATCTACTTCGGCCGGGGTGCGTACGGCATCGAAGCGGCCGCCCAGACCTTTTTCTCGGTGTCGGCCAGCAAGCTGACCGTCGAGCAGGCGGCCGTGCTCGCCGCGGTGATCAAGCAGACCGACCCGATCCAGGGCGGCCACCAAGGGTACGACCCGGCCTACAACGAGCCGGCCGCCAAGGACCGCTGGGGGTACGTACTCGACGGCATGGTGTCGCTGGGCTGGCTGGATGCCGGCAAGCGGGCGGCGATGCAGTACCCGAAGGTCAATCCGTACGACGGCAAGAGCTGTGCGATCGACTGCGGGATCAACCAGCCGACCGGCAACGTGATCAACTATGTCCGTGACGAGCTGCAGAAGATGGGGATCGACGACTGGAAGAAGGGTGGGTACCAGGTCACCACTTCGATCAACCCGGCCATACAGCAGGCGGCGCAGGCCGCCGCGCAGCGGACGGTCGCGGGCTCGCTGCTCGAGGGGCAGCCGGCAAACCTGATGGCGGCGCTGGTCGCGGTGGAGCCGTCGACGGGAAGGGTGCTCGCCTACTACGGCGGGGACAACGGCACGGGCACCGACTACGCGGGTTACAACTACGAGAACGGCATCCGCACCGGCGGCCACCCGGCCGGGTCGTCCTTCAAGATCTACACGCTCGCCGCCGGCCTCAAGGCCGGGATCGGCATGGGCTCGTACTGGGACTCGACGTTGATCAAGGACGGGCCCTTCACGCTCTCCAACGCGGGCCGGACCCCGGCTTGCGCGAAGAGCTGCACGCTGGAACAGTCCACGCTCCAGTCGTACAACGTGCCGTTCTACTGGCTGGCCAAGAGCATCGGGCCGGACAAGGTCCTCGACGCGGCGAAGGCTGCTGGCGTCAAGCTGATGTGGAGCAGCGACCCCAAGCATGCCGACGCCTACGACCTCAACGCCACGCCCAGCAAGCAGTTGGCGCCCGCGGTGTTCGACGCGCATGTGGGGTTCGGTCAGTTCCCGATCACCGTGCTGGACCACGCCAACGGCACCGCGACGTTCGCCGCCCGAGGGGTCTACCGGCCGGCCCATTTTGTCATCGAGGTGAAGCGCAAGGACAGGTCCAGTGGCCAGTGGGCCAAGGCCGGCGGCGAACAGGTCAAGCCGCAGCAGGTCTTCCCGGCGGAACAGGTGGACGACATCGTCTCGGTGCTCGCGAACTATCCGGGTAAGACGCTGTCCGGCAACCGGCCGTCGGGCCGCAAGACCGGCACCTGGGAGCTTAACGCGACGAGTGCCGACAACGGCGACGCCTGGCTGACCGGGTTCACCCCGCAGATCGCCGCCACGGTCTGGGTCGGCAATGTCAAGGACCGGCTGCCGATCAGGTACATACCAGATCTCAAGAGGCCGAAGACCACCGCCCCTATCTCCGGGTCCACCCTGCCGACCGACATTTGGAAGAAGTTCATGGACGCGGCCACCAAGGGGATGAAGGTCGAGAAGTTCCCGGACCGGAAGAACACCGGTGACGACTCCGACTCGCGGGCCACGGGAGTCTCCCCGGCACCCACCCAGCAGCCAGGCGGCCAGCCGTGCCTGATCCCGTTCATCTGCCCGCCCGGCGGCGGTGGCCGTGGCGGAGGCGATCCGGTACCCGACCCGACGCCGACCAAGCAGCGCTAGCGGGCGGACCGGCCGGTGCCGGCAGCGCCGCGGCTGTTCCCGGCACCGCCTGGCAGGATTGCTGGCTATGAGCACGACCATCCGAGCCGCTGGCGACCCGGGCGACGCACCCTCGCGATCCGACCCGCTGGTCCGGGGGTTGGCCGAGGCGATCGGCGGTCCGCTCGGCGAGCACGCCGTACGGCGCGCGCCGGACGGCGGCCGGGCGGGAGTCAACCGGTTCTGGACCGTGTCCCGCATCGTGCTCGCGCTCTGCTGCCTCATGCTCACGCTGCACTGGGTCCAGAAGCTGCCGTGCAGTGACGGTGCCTGGACCGACCTCAAACAGTACAAACAGTTCTGCTACACCGACGTGCTCGCCCTCTACTACGCCGAGAACCTGAACCAGGGCGCTGTACCGTACCTGGACCATCCGGTCGAGTACCCGGTGCTGACCGGCGCCATGATGGGCGTCATCGGGCTGCCGATCCACGCGTACGGCACGCGGAACGTCGGGTTCAACCAGGGCGAGGCGTTCTACCACGCCAACGCGCTGGCCCTGCTGGCCCTTGCCGTGGCCACGTGCGCGGTCATCCTGGCCCTGCGCCGCCGCAGACCGTGGGACGCGGCGATGTTCGCGCTCTCCCCGGCGTTACTCGTCACGGCGACGGTGAACTGGGACTTCCTCGCGATCGGGCTGGCCGCCTTCGGGCTGTACGCGTGGGCCCGCCGGCACCCGGTCGCGGCCGGCGTACTGCTCGGCCTCGGTACCGCCGCCAAGCTCTGGCCGGGTTTTCTGCTCGTCCCCCTGCTCTTCCTGTGCCTGCGGGCCGGCAAGGCGTGGGACTGGGTGACGGCGGCGATGGCCGCGGTGGCGACCTGGCTCGCCGTGAACCTGCCGGTTGCGCTAACCGCCGACCAGAGCTGGAGCCGGTTCTTCCGGATGAGCTCGGAACGGGGCATCGACTGGGGCACGCTCTGGTACATCGGGGACCACTTCCCGCACAACAACGGGAAGTACGGCATCCCGCCGTTCCAGTGGCTGGGGCAGCACGTCCCGGTGCTGACGAGCATGACGTATGTCCTGTTCGGGCTTGCTTGGGGCGCGATCGCACTGCTGATCTTCTACGCCCCGCGCCGGCCGAGGCTGGCCCAGGTGGCGTTCCTGACCATCGCGGTCTTCCTGATCTTCAACAAGGTCTGGTCGCAGCAGTTCGTCCTCTGGCTCATCCCGCTCGCGGTGCTGGCCCGGCCGCGGTGGGGTGCGTTCCTCGTCTGGCAGGCCGCCGAGATCGGCTACTTCCTCGCGTTCTACGGCGAGCTGATGGGCGCGTCCGGAAAGCAGGTCTTCCCCGAGGGCGTGTTCGTCTTCGCCTCGGTGCTACGGCTCGTGACGCTGGCCGTACTGTGCTGGTTCGTCGTACGGGACATCCTGCGGCCCGAGCTCGATCCGGTACGCGAGACCTACGCCGACGACCCGGACGGCGGTGTGCTGGACGGGGCGCCCGACGCGTTGGTGATCCGGAGCCGGCAGTCGCTACCGGCCTGAGCCGGTGTCGAGGTGGTACACCACCGCGTTGCCCTGGTCCTCCCGGGTGAGGCCGAGGCCGTCCACCGGTGTGTCGGCGGCGTGTTCCCACGGGGTGCCGGTGACCCGGTCGCGGAGCAGCACGACCGTATGCACGCCCAGATCCCGCAGGTACGCGACGCTCGTCTCGTCGGGGAAGGTCGCGGTCGTCTCCCGGGTCCGCTGGAGACCCGCGGTGATGAAGCCACTACTGCCGTTCACGACGGTCGGGAAGCCGTCGGTCGACCACAGCATGATGTTCTGGTCGGTGGACTGGTCCGACGGCAGTACGAGGATCGGCGCCGGCAGCGTACGCAGCGCGACCGGCGCGACCGGGACCTCCGGGTGCGGGGTGCGGTTGATCCCCTCGACGAGCACCAGCAGCAGCGGGATCAGCGTGGCCAGCCGCAGCAGCACGCCCGGCCGCGGCGGCACCCGATCGACGGTCAGCTCGCGGGCGCGCTCGACGAAGGCGCTGACCGCGCCGGCGGCGAGGACGCCGAGTAACAGCGTGGTCCAGAGCACCAACCGGCCCGGTGTGCGGATCGCGTTCCAGCCGGGCAGCACGTCGTAGAGCGTGAGGTAGCCCGGCCGGCCACCACCGATCAGCGAGGTACCCATGCCCAGCGCGATCGTGCCGACCACCCCGGCCGCGAGCAGCAGCCGGGTGCCCACCCGCCAGATCGAGAAGACCAACCCGGCAACGGCAAACCCGTACAGCGCGAACCCGGGCAGCAGCGTCATCTCCGGGTGCCAGGGCAGTGCCGCCCGTGCGCTCGCATGGCGGTCACCCCACAGCCAGGACTCGGCCGGTGCGGTGACGAAGCCACGCAGCGGCGACGAGTACAGCGCGACCTCGGCCTCGCTGCGCTTCGCGTAGGGGTGCAGCTGCACCACCTTGAGGTACGGCTGGGCCATCAGCAGGCCGACCGCCGCGAAGACCAACCCGCCGCCCAGGTCGGCCAGCGCCAGTCGCCACCCGAAGGGCCGGTGCACCCTCCAGGACCACGTCCGCCGGACGGCCCAGCCCACCGCGGCGCCAACAATGATCAGGACGAGGGCGTACGCGAACGGCAGGCCGATCCCGAAACCGAGGCTGAGCTGCCACCCGCCCAGCAACCACCCGGCCAGCGCCCAGCCGGCGTGCCGGCGCTCGGGGCGGTACCCGTGGCGCAGCGAGTACCCGTGCCCGCGCGCGAGCATGGCCAGCGCGAGTGCGATGCCGCCGCTCGACATCACGTGCAGGTGGCCGGCCTGGGCGAGCCGCCACGGCGCGTACGCGTACGCCACCCCGGCCACGACCGCGCCGGTGCGCCCCGAACCGAGCTGCCGGACGAGCGCGTACGCCCCGACGAACGCCAGCGCGTAAGCGAGTACGAACAGGATGTTGTACCGGATGACGGCGGCGATCGGACCGTGGCCGAACAGCGCGGCCGGCGCGTACCCGAGCAGCGTGTCGGAGAACGCGTAGCTGTACTGGTCCGGCCAGAACGCGTTGCCGTGCCAGAGCTGCAGCGGGTTCGTGGTCAGGATGTGCCCCGCCCAGGAGACCTGCCATGCCTGCAGGGTGGGATCCCAGATGTCCTGCGGGATCGTCCGCGCCGGATAGCGGAGCGTGGGCCAGGTCAGCACGATCGCGAGCAGGAGACCGCCGGCGCTCGCCAGGGTCCACTCGTGGCCGAGAACGCGACCGACCGCCAGGGCGGCGCGGCGTCGCCGACCCGGTGTCCGCTCGGCCTGCGGGGCGAACCGGGCGAACGGATCGGCGTCCTCGCCGGCCGGCACCGCCGGCTCCGGCGTGGCGTCAGTGGCCTCGGTGTCGGGCACGGCGTCTCGCTCGCCCTGGCGCGTGTTCATCGACGCATTCTCTAACGGCCGACGCGTTCGCGAAGGTACGCGATGTCCGCGGCTTGCCCCGCCACCCCACCGGGCGTTTCCACGATGACCGGCGCGCCGGCCGCCCGCACCACCGCGACGAGCAGCTCGGGATCGATCTCGCCGGCGCCGATGTTGGTGTGCCGGTCGCGGCCGGAGTCGAACGGGTCCTTGGAGTCGTTGAGATGCACCAGGTCTATCCGGCCCGTGATGGCCTTGACCCGGTCGACGATGCCGAGCAGCTCCTCGCCGCCGGCGTGCGCGTGACAGGTGTCGAGGACGAAACCCACCTGGTAACCGTCGAGGGCCTCCCACAGCCCGGCGAGCGCGTCGAGCCGCCGGGCACAGGCATTGTCCCCACCGGCGGTGTTCTCGATCAGGATCGGCAGGTCGAACCCGCCCGACTCGGCCGCGTACGCGAACGCCTTGCGCCAGTTGACGAAGCCACCCTGCAGGTCCTCGCCCTGGCCAACGTGTCCGCCGTGGACGATCAGGCCCTTGGCGCCGATCGCCGCGGCCGCCTTGGCGTGTTGCATGAGGAGCTTCCGGCTGGGGATGCGGATGCGGTTGTTGGGCGTCGCCACGTTGACCAGGTAGGGCGCGTGGATGTAGACGTCGATCGACGAGCTCAGTAGCTCGGCCGCGTCGGCCCGCGGCTTGGGGGCGGCGAAGCCCTGCGGGTCGGTCAGGAAGAACTGCACGGCATCGCCGTCCCGCGCGATCGCGCCGGCGAGTGGATTGTCCGAGTCGACGTGCGCTCCGATACGCATAGCGCGAGCCTAGTCGGGGACGCTGACACTGCCCGGCTTGCCCCGTCACCGGCGGACCACCCCGTCGTTAGTCCCCTTGACCACAATTGCCCGGGAGTTGCCCATGGCCGGTCGCCGGGGCACCGGCTTGGTCATCGGCACCGGGGGCCGGGGGCGGATCCGTCCACTGGGCGGCTCCACCCCCGCTGGCTCGGTCCCCTGGCTGGGGTAATTCGGGCTATCCTCACTCACCGCGTATGTCCGGGTACAGTGGCGTAAGCTAGTACACAGCACAGGCTCCGCGGGGCGCGCCTGTCCAACCTCGTCGGTGTGGTCGTTCCTCCCCAGGTCCCACCCAAGATGACTGGACAGAAGCGCCCCGCGGCCTCTCGCTCCGGCTGGCCGCAAGCCGCCGCCGGGCGCCCGCTATCCTGGACCGGTTCGCCGCCCGCTCCCGGGTGGTGACAGACGCACGACCTCCTGCCGCGGATGGACCGCGGCCGCTTAGCCCAGAGGAGGTGAGCATCGTCTTGCGTCATTACGAGATCATGGTGATCCTCGACCCGAGCCTTGAGGAACGCACCGTTGGCCCGTCGCTCGACACGTACCTCAACGTGATCAGGACCGCGGGTGGCTCGGTGGAGAAGGTGGACGTCTGGGGCCGCCGGCGCCTGTCGTTCGAGATCAACAAGAGGGCCGAGGGCATCTACGCGGTCATCGACCTGCAGGCGACGCCCGAGGCCGTGGCCGAGCTCGACCGGCAGATGCGCCTCAACGAGGCCGTCCTGCGTACCAAGGTGATCCGGCCCGAGGTTCATTGACGTCCGCGCGCTTGCTCCGTCGTACCCATGTGGGAGCCTGACGGCGAGACAAGCGGGAGCTTTGAGGAGTGACCATGGCTGGAGATACCACCATCACGGTCATCGGCAACCT
Organism: Micromonosporaceae bacterium; assembly: GCA_016880465.1. Classification (GTDB taxonomy): domain Bacteria; phylum Actinomycetota; class Actinomycetes; order Mycobacteriales; family Micromonosporaceae; genus EFPC-2. The sequence goes on along the minus strand of JAEHDK010000505.1, from coordinate 9,186 downwards.
GACCGACGACCCTGAGCTGCGTTTCACCCCGTCCGGTGCGGCGGTGGCCAAGTTCCGTGTCGCCTCGACGCCGCGGTTCCTGGACAAGGCGTCCGGCGAATGGAAGGACGGCGAGCCGCTCTTCCTGTCCTGCACCGCGTGGCGCCAGGCGGCGGAGAACGTTGCCGAGTCGCTGCAGCGGGGGTCTCGCGTCATCGTCTCGGGCCGGCTTCGCCAGCGGTCCTACGAGACGAAGGAGGGCGAGAAGCGCACCGTCATCGAGTTGGAGGTCGACGAGATCGGCCCGTCGCTGCGCTACGCCACGGCGAAGGTGCAGAAGATGTCGCGCAGCTCCGGTGGCGGGTTCGGTTCCGGTGGTGGCGGCGGTGGCCAGGGCGGCGGGTACGCCGACGACCCGTGGGCGTCCGCGGCCCCGGCGCAGGCTGGCGCCGGCTCCGGGTCCTCCTTCGACGACGAGCCACCGTTCTAGACCCCCGCCGCGGCCGGTCGGGCACCGCCGCCGAGGGTCGACCCTGAGCACTACGGAGTACGAGACATGGCAAAGGCTGCGGCTCTGCGCAAGCCAAAGAAGAAGGTCAACCCTCTCGACAAAGAGGGCATCACCTACATCGACTACAAGGACACCGCGCTGTTGCGCAAGTTCATCTCCGACCGCGGGAAGATCCGCGCACGTCGGGTGACCGGGGTCACCTCCCAGCAGCAGCGCCAGGTCGCCCGGGCGGTCAAGAACGCTCGCGAGATGGCACTCCTGCCGTACACGACGACGGCCCGCTGAGCGGAGGTGCGGACATGAAGATCATTCTTACTCAGGAGGTGTCCGGCCTCGGCACCCCGGGCGACATCGTGGAGGTCCGCGACGGCTACGGGCGCAACTACCTGCTGCCGCAGGGCTTCGCCATCCCGTGGACCAGGGGTGCGGAGAAGCAGGTCGCGCTGATCAAGAGGGCGCGGTCGACCCGGGAGATCCGGGACCTCGGCCAGGCCAACGAGGTCAAGGCCGAGCTCGAGGGCCTGCAGGTGCGGCTCTCCGCGCGCGCCGGCCAGGGTGGTCGGCTGTTCGGCTCGGTCACCCCGGCCGAGGTCGTCGATGCGGTCCGGGCCGCCGGCGGCCCGGCGCTCGACCGGCGCCGGCTCATCCTGCCCGGGCACATCAAGTCCACCGGCACGTACCGGGTGGACGTGAAGCTGCACCCCGAGGTCAGCGCGTCGATCGCGGTCACCGTGGTCGCGGCGAAGTAACGCCGCACGGGAGGCAAGCACCGGCCGGGCGGGCGTCCAGCATCACCGGCGCCCGCCCGGCTCGGCTATCCGATCAACCGCGCGGCCTGGGAGATCACGGCCGCCAGGTCGTCCACCGCGGGGTCGTCCAGCCGGTCCACTTCGGCGTTCACGATCTCCCGCAGGTCGGCCAGGCGTACGTCGCGCGCGGCCTGGGTGCCGCGCAGGACCTCGGCGAGGTAGGCCGCGGCGTAGGACACGCGCAGCTGCGGTGCCGCCGCGTCGAACCCCCCGTCGACATCGGCCACCTCGATCACCTCGGTCGTCTCCTGCGCCTTGCGGGTGCCGGGGTCCAGCCAGCGCACGTCCACCCGGGCGAGGCGGTCGGTCCGTTCCACCCGGTCGGCCAGGCGTACCGCGTAGAGGGCGGTCACGCTGTGCCCCGGGCCGACCTCACCCCCGTCCACCCGGTTGTTCCGGAACTGCTCGTCGTTGACCGCCCGGTTCTCGTACCCGATCAGCCGGTACGTCACGACCGCGTGCGCGTCGAAGGTCACCTGGACCTTGGCGTCGAGCGCCCGTACCGCCAGCGCCGCGGGCAACTGCTCGACGAAGATCCGCCGGGCCTCCGACTGCTCGGCGGCGTACACGACGAACCCGTCGCCCGAGTCGGCGAGCCGCTCCATCAACGCGTCACCGTACGAGCTGCCGACGCCGACACCCATCAGGGTGATCTGTTTGCGCGCCTCCTCGCGGATCTGGGCCAGGATCGGTTCGGCCTCGGTATTGCCGACGTTGGCCAGGCCGTCCGACAAGATGATGACCCGGTTGGTCTTGCCCTCCCGGAACCCGTCGCGCGCGACCTGGTAGCCGAGCACGAGCCCGGCCTCCAGGTTGGTACTGGCCTCGGGCTTGAGGTCGTCGATCGCATCGTGCAGCTCGCGCTTGCGCTCGACCCGGGTCATCTCGCGGACCACCCGCGCCTTCGTCGAGTACGCGACGATCGCGACCGAGTCGGTCGGCCGCAACTGGTCGACGAGCGTGTGCAGGGCGTCCTGTACGAGGTCCAGCCGGCCGGGCTCGGCCATGGAACCGGACACGTCGATGACGAACGTCAGCGCGGCATCGGGCCGCGCCTCGAGGTCTTCGTGCCGGGTCTGCAGGCCGATCCGGAGGAGCCGGAGCTGCCCAGCGTCGTGATGGGTCTCCGGCAGCCGGGCACCGTCCGGGTGGATCGCGAGCCCGTCGCCGGGTGGGTCTGGGTAGCCCTGGGGCAACGCGTTGACGAACTCCTCCGGCCGGACCGTGTCCCGGTCCGGCAGGTGGCCGCCGTCGATCTGCCGGCGGGCGTACCCGTACGATGCGGTGTCCACGTCCACCGCAAATGTCGACTGTGGATCGTCGGCGGTGCGCACCTCGCCGCCGCGGCCGGGCCGGCCGTTGTACTGCAGCGGTGCGGCCTGCTCAGACTTGGTGCCGCCGCCGCTGCATGCCGTGAGCCCCAGCGCCGCGACGATCGCGCTCACCAGCATGCGGTACCGCATGGTCCCCATTGGTCCTCCCCGCTCGGGTGATGGCCATTGGACGGCAGTCAGCGCGGTCGAGCGGCGGCTGTGGCCGAGGCGCAACCCAAGCGTGAGGTTCGTGACTCGGCCGTACGGAAGTCGTGACCGTACGGTGCTAGCGGACGTTATGCGCTACCCGCCGGGGCGGTCGATGCGATGACCGCGGGTGAGGCCCTCTCGGCGCCGCGGCGGTCAGCCCGAGGGCGCCGCGCCGAGAAACGAGAACGCGACGGTGGCGATGCCGGCACCGACCACCGCGGCTGCGAAGCCCACCGTGACCGCTCGCCAGCTGCCGTTCGCCAACCGGATGATCAACGCGACGACGAGGCTCAGTGAAAACGCCGCGGCGAGTCGCGGCAGGCCGTCGGAGAGTGTGCCCAACGCATCCGCGCGTGCCGACACACACGGCTCGCCCGCGGCGTCCACGCAGTTGGGGCTGGGCGCGCCGGCCAGCGTCACGGACCAGATGAGGTAGAGCAGGACCGGGCCGGCGTACCACGCCGCGGTCAGCAGGATCGCCGGCAGGTAGCCGCGCTCGGGTTCGTCGTCTTCGTCTTCGTCGTCCTCGTCATCGACGCGGGACCGGTGCGCCCCGTCGACGGACCGGCGGGGGGCCGGAACCCCGGCGGCCGGTGGGTGCTCGTACCAGTCGTCGTGGTCGAGAACCTGACCCCATCGGGCGGCCGGCGGGTACTGCTCGTCGTCCGGCGAACCCTGCCGCTGCTGCGGGAGCCAGGCGCTGTCGGTGGTCTCCCAGGAGCCGGTGTGGTGGCCGTATGTCCACGCCCCGGTCGTCGGACCGGGCTCGCGATCGTCGGCCGGGTACCGGCCGTCCGACTGGTACCGGTTGTCGACGCTGTCGGGCCCCCGATCGGCCGCCCAGCGGTCGGTCGCATCCCAGCTAGTGGACTGGTCGGATCGCGGGCGAGGCTCGCCGTGCGGGTCCTCGTCCGCCGGGTCACCAGCGTCTGACCACGGGGATTGCGCCGTGACCCGGTCGCGTGGGTCGCGTCCGTACCCCCACTCCCGGTACTCCACGGCCGGAGCGTGACCTTTTTGATATCACTTCGCAATCGTCCGTACAGACGAAAAAGCGATGGATGTCGTCGGCCCGACATGCGCGGCGCCCCGGTACTCGCGCGACTTTCTTTCGTCCACACGGTGGGGATCGCGTTCGGCGAGGTCAGTCGCGTGATCGCCACCGTCCCCAGTCGATTTACACAGGCTGTGCACAGCGTGGCGCACACCCGCCCGGCGCGGCGTCCACAGGTTGTCCCGAGGCTCCTCCACCGGCCTCGTTGGAAAGGCCCGCCGGTCCTCGTATGGTCCTCCCGATCGGACAACCACATGGCGAGTTGTCATACCCCCGCGATATCACGGCGGTGAGGGGGTCTGGTTCGGGGGCGGAGGAGTTCCGGTGTCGATCACCGACGACGTACGGGCCGGTGAGTCGCGTACGCCCGCCGCCGGTGGCCCGTTCGGGCCACCGCCAGACGCACAGTTCGACCGCACGCCGCCGCAGGATGTCGCGGCGGAGCAGTGTGTGTTGGGCGCCATGTTGCTGTCCAAGGACGCGATCGCCGACGTGGTCGAGATCCTGCGCTCGGCCGACCTGTACCGGCCGAACCACGCGACGGTCTTCGACGCGATCCTCGACCTCTACGGCCGCGGCGAGCCGGCCGACGCGATAACCGTCGCGTCGGCGCTCGCCGACTCGGGTGAGCTTGCCCGGGTCGGTGGCGCGCCGTACCTGCAGACGTTGATGGCGGCGGTACCGACGGCCGCCAACGCCGCTTACTACGCGCGGATCGTGGCCGAGCGGGCGGTGCTGCGCCGGCTCGTCGAGGCCGGGACCCGCATCGTCCAGCTCGGCTACGGCGCGGCGGCCGGTGCCGGGCGGGACGTCGACGACGTCGTCGACCTGGCCCAGCAGGCCGTGTACGACGTGACCGAGCGGCGGATCAGCGAGGACTTCGCGATCCTGTCCGATCTGTTGCAGCCCACGCTGGACGAGATCGAGGCGGTCGGCTCGCAGGGCGGCGTGATGACCGGGGTGCCGACCGGCTTTACCGATCTTGATCGCCTGCTCAACGGCTTGCACCCCGGCCAGCTGATCGTCGTCGCCGGCCGCCCGGGGTTGGGCAAGTCCACCGCGTCCATGGACTTCGCCCGCACCGCGGCCGTACGGCACAACCTGGCCAGCGCGGTCTTCTCGCTGGAGATGAGCAAGGTCGAAATCGTCATGCGGTTGCTGTCGGCCGAGGCGCGGGTGCCGCTGCACGTACTGCGCTCGGGGCAGCTCTCCGACGACGACTGGACGAAGCTCGCCCGGCGGATGGGCGAGATCTCCGAGGCCCCGCTGTTCGTGGACGACACGCCCAACATGAACCTCATGGAGATCCGGGCCAAGGCCCGCCGGCTCAAGCAGCGGCACGACCTCAAGCTGGTGGTCGTCGACTACCTGCAGCTGATGACGTCGCCGAAGCGGGTGGAGAGCCGGCAGCAGGAGGTCGCCGAGCTGTCCCGGGGGCTCAAGCTGCTCGCCAAGGAGATCGAGTGCCCGGTGGTCGCGGTCTCCCAGCTGAACCGCGGTCCGGAGCAGCGTACCGACAAGCGCCCCCAGCTGTCCGATTTACGCGAAAGTGGATCAATTGAGCAGGATGCCGACGTCGTCATCCTGCTCCACCGGGAGGACTACTACGACAAAGAGTCACCGCGGGCCGGTGAGGCCGACTTCCTCGTTGCCAAGCACCGTAACGGGCCGACCGACACGGTGACGGTCGCGGCCCAGCTTCACCTGTCACGCTTCGTGGACATGGCGATCCTCTGACGTCGATGCCAGGAGCCGGCGGACGGTCTCGTCATCCACCTGCCGGAAGTCCCGGTAGAACCGGCTCACCGAGCCGAAGTCGGCCGGTGCGACCGGGCAGACCACCCGGTCGGCCTCGGTGGCGAGCAGTTGGACGGCTTCGAGCGCGCCGACCGGTACCGCGACCACGACCCGGGCCGCGCCCAGCCGCCGGGCCACCGCGACCGCGGCCCGGGCGGTCGCGCCGGTCGCGAGCCCGTCATCCACCACCACCGCGGTCCGGCCGCGCAGGTCGAGCGGCGGCCGGTCGGCCCGGTACCGCTCCTCGAGCTGGGCGAGCTCGGCGGTCGCCTCCCGCACCACATCCGCGACATCGGCCGGTTCGAGCCGGGTCACGATGTCCTCGTTGAGGACGCACACCTTGCCCGGACCGACCGCGCCGAACGCGACCTCGGGCGCCCACGGCACCCCCAGCTTGCGGATGACGAGCACGTCCAGCGGCGCGCCGAGCCGGGCCGCCACCGCGGCCGCGACCGGTACCCCGCCGCGGACCAGGCCGAGCACCACCGGGTCCGGCTCCTCGACGAGCAGGGCGGCGAGCGCCTCACCCGCCGCTGCGCGGTCCGGGTATGTCGCGTCCATGCCTCAGGTGTACGCCACCCAGAGGGCCGGTGGCGGCAAATGCCGGCGCCCAGACGAGGAACGCGACCGGGTAGAGCAGGTATCCGAACCGGGCCGACGGCATCAGCAGGATCGCCGCCAGCAGCCCGAGCCCGCACCAGTGCGCGGCCGCCGAGGCCGACCGCGGCGGGCGCCGGATCAGACCGACCGCGAGCGCGAGCCCCGCCGCACCCAGCACGATCGCGGCGATCGTCCCGCCGCGGGGTAGCTCGGTCGCGAAGAGCTGGCCCAGCAACGGCGACCGCGCCGGGCTCTGCACCAGGCCGCGGCCGAGCGGGTACCGCAGCACGTTCTCGACCAGGGCGGCGGGGTCGACCAGCGCCGCGGGCAGCATCGCGAGCGCCGGCAGGCCCACCGCGCCGGCGAGGAACCGGCCGGCCGGGCGGCGGCCGCGGGTGACCGCGAGGACGGCGAGCACGACAGCCACCGGCCAGGCGAACAGCTTGAGGGCGCCGGCCACGCCGATGGCCAGGCCCGCCGTACCGAACCGGTCCCGGGCGGCCAGGGCCAGAGCCAACAGGCACAGCGCGAGTACGGGGAGATCGTCGCCTCCGGTCGCGAGGGTGAGCGCGCACAGCGGCAGTACGGTGGCCGCCTGCACGGCACGCAGCAGCGGACCGCCGGCCGGGCGCAGTACGGCGACGGCACCGGCCAGCGCGGCGATGGTGACCAGTGCGAACCAGACCCGGGCATCGGTCCACCAGGCGTCCCCGAACACCGCGCGCGGCACGCCGAACAGCGCCATCCCCGGCTGGTACGGGACGTATCCGGGCAACGGATCGGGCAGGCCGGCGATCGCGGCCCGCCCGAGGTACGGCGTACCCGTGTCGAGGAGCCGCTGGCCCGCGTCCTCGACGACGAGCACCTCCTCCTGGGCCCGCCCGACCCGGCCCGCGGACCGCTGGGCGGCCTCCACCACGAGCGGTACCAGCGCCACGGCCACGAAGGTCAGGCTGGTGAGCCACGCCCGTACGGCCAGCCATGGCCGCCTGGCGAGCAGCTGACCGGCGACGACGAGCGCGCTCACCGCGTACCCCCAGATCGCGATCTGACCCCATGCCCGGTGCGGGGCGAGGGTGGAGGTCGCGGCGGTGAGCCCGGCGAACACGGCGGAGCCCAGGTAGAGGACCAGGTCGAGGGCGAGCCCACCGGCCGCCCGGTCGGCCCGCCGCCACACGTCGGCGGGCCCGGCGATCATGCCGGCCAGTGTGGCAGACGCTCCGGTTGGGTGGTCGCGGGCACCCGGCGGGCGCTCGGGATCCGGATCACGGTCGCGGTCTCGTGCAGCGCCGGTGCGAGGGTGCCGGGGCGACCGCCGCTGCCTCGACGCAGCGCCGCCAGGAGCCGCTGGGCGGGCATCGGCCGGGCGAACAGGTGCCCCTGCCCGGCCACGCAGCCCAGCTCCCAGAGCGTGCGGCGGTGGTACTCGCTCTCGACGCCCTCGGCGACCACCGACAGGTCGAGGCTGCGGCCGAGATCCACAGTGGACCGCACCACCGCGGCCGCCTCGGGCGAGGTCTCCATCGCGGCGACAAACTCCCGATCGATCTTGAGTTCCTGAACAGGTACCCGGGACAGCATCGCCAGCGACGAGAACCCGGTGCCGAAGTCGTCCAGGGCGAGCCGGATGCCGCTGTCCCGCAGCGCGCCGAGCACCTGGTCGACGACCTCGAGCTGGCTCAACGTCAGGGACTCGGTCAGCTCCAGGATCAGCCGGTCGGGCGGTACGTCGTGGGCGCGCAGCCGGGCCGCGACGGCGGCCGGGAACCGGCGGTCCAGCAGGCTGCGCGGCGAGACGTTGACCGCGACCGGCAGGTCAAAGCCGGCATCGCGCCAGGCGACGGCCGCGAGCAGCGCCTGGTCGAGTACGGCGTCCGCGAAGGCCGGCAGGATTCCGGAGCGCTCGACGGCCTCCAGGAACTGCCGCGGGTCGAGGTCGCCCTTGTCCGGGTGGTGCCACCGGGCGAGCGCCTCGGCCGCGAGGACCTCGCCCGAGGCCAGGTCGACGATCGGCTGGAAGCTGACCGTGATCTCGTGCTCGGCGACCGCGCGGGGGAGTTCGCCGCCGAGCGTGAGCCGTACGACGTCGGCGGTGTCCCGCGCCCGGACGTACGTCGCGGTCCGCGCACCGGTGCGTTTGGCCTGGTACATGGCGATGTCCGCGCGCCGCATCAGCTCGACCATCCCGCCACGGCTCGGTGCCGTGGCGATCCCGATGCTCGCCTCGACGCTGATCCGCATGCCGTCGATGTCGATCGACTCGGTCAGCGTCGCGAGCATGGTGTGCGCCCGGTGCCCGGCCACCGCCGGCGCGGACAGGCCGCGCAGGAGCACGGCGAACTCGTCCCCGCCGAGCCGGGCGACGACCGAGTCCGGGCCTGCGGCCGACTCGAGCCGCCGGGCGACCTCGACGAGAACGCGATCGCCGGCCGCGTGGCCGAGCGTGTCGTTGACCTCTTTGAAGTGGTTGAGGTCGATCAGTAGCAGCGCGGTCACCCCGTGCACCGGGCGGCGTTCCAGCGCGTCGCCGCCCTGCTCCTGGAGGCGGCGGCGGTTCGCCAGGCCGGTCAGCGGGTCATGCGCGGCGTCGTGGGCGTGCTGTTCGGCGAGCCGGGCCAGCTCGGCGTACGAGGTGGCGTTCCGGACCGCCGTACACAGCGCGGAGGCAAAGGTGCGGAGGGTGTACTGCTCGCGTTCGGTGAGCTTGATCGGGCCACGGAAGCGCAGCCGGAGCGTACCGACGTCCGGGCCGCCGTCGTGCCCCTCCAGCGGGGTCGGAATGACGTTGCCTGGTCGTGGTGGAGCCTCGGTCGGCCGGCCGTCGTACAGGATCTCGTCCGTGTCGCCGCGGATTAGCCGGGGTGGCATGTCTGGCCTGGTGATCTCAACCTCTACCTGGTCGGCCGAGAAGAG
>JAEHDK010000504.1 GCA_016880465.1 Micromonosporaceae bacterium | reverse complement strand
GCTGGCGCGCTCCCCGTCGGAGCCGCGGCCGCGGGGGTGCCGGACGCGGCGGTCAGGCCACGCCGTACCAGGTCGGCACCGACGAGCAGCACGGTCGCGACGAGGAGAACCAGCACGAAGGTGCGCCGCCGCCGGGCCCGGATGCGCCGCGCTGACGTGCGGCTACGCGGGCCGTCGTCGAGGTACCGCTCCCGCAGGGGGGCACCGTGAGGCGAACTCGACATCGCGGGTCAGCCTGCCACAGGTTCCCGGCGTGCGTCACCTCCGACCACGCGCCGCCGCTCGTCGAGCAGGCCCAGGGCGGCCCGGGCGACCAACCGGGGCACCTCCAGCTGTGCCACGTGCCCGACACCGTCCAGCATGAGCAGCCGGCCGTCCCGGAACGTCCGCGCGGCCCGCGGTGGCACCCGGATGTCCACGAGGCGGTCGTGCGTACCGCCGATGACGAGGGTCGGCGCGGTGACCCGACCGGCGATGCGCCACAGCGAGCCGGCCCCGGGTAGGTACGCCCGCAAGAAGCTGCCCACCAGCCCGCGCATCGTCCGGATGTACGCGTCGGCGTAGTGCGGCAGCGCGTACCGCAGCCGGGCCTCCTCCTCGGCCTCGGCCAGTCGCTGCGGGTCGATCCGGGCCGGGTCGGCGAAGCACGCGTCGACCACCACCCGGACGAGTTCGTCGGGTGGGACCTGACCCAACCGCCGTACGGCGACCCGGTCGGCCCGCGGCACCGCGAGGAGCGGCAGCATCCGCCCCTGCAGCGACCGGCGCGGGTCCAGGAACGGCAGGGCGGGCGAGATCAGCGTGAGCGTGCGCACCAGATCCGGCCGGGCGGCCGCGACGCGTACCGAGATCGCCCCGCCGAGCGAGTTGCCGAACAGGTGTACCGGGCCACGGTCGGCGTACTCGATCCAGCGGATCACCCGGTGCGCAAACGCGGGGAGCGTGTACCGCCGGGCCGGTTCGCTGCGGCCGAAGCCGGGCAGGTCGATCGCCTGCCCGGCGAGCCGGTGGGACAGCAGGTCGGCGAGGTCGGTCCAGTTCTGGGACGACCCACCAAGCCCGTGTACGTACAGCGCCGGCTGCGCGCCGGGCGCCGTGCCCGGCGTGTCCCGTACGTGGAGGACGCTGCCGTCGACCAGTACGCTGCGGCCCGGCCAGGGTGGCGGGGCCGGACGCCGGGCCGGCGGCAGGTCTTCCTCGGCGACGAGACGGGCCGGTTTCATGATGGGCACCCGCTAGGGGAGCAGGCTCTCCAACCGGCGGTTCACGGCGGACAGCGTGGCGCGTACGACGGCCTGCCGGGGGTCACCGGCGACCAGGGCGCAGCCGGCGACCTGCTCGACCCAGCCGTTGCAGACGAGCAGCACGACGACGGCGGCGAGCTCGCAGCCGCCCAGCGGCAGGACCGCGGCATGCTCGACGTAGCACCGCCCGCGGCTCTGTCCCGTCCGGCAGTCGATCAGCAGCTGGTCGATCGCGGCCGCCGCGGACACGGCGGCCAGCCGGAGGACGTACCCGTCGACCGACGGACCGGTCGCCTCCCCGATCGCCTGCCGGTCGCCGAGCGTCAGCCGGACCTCGACCGCGGCGTCGAGCCCGTGCGTCGACACCCGGACGTTCTGGATCACCACCCGGTGGGCGTCGGTACGCGGCGGCAGCGGCTTGCTCGGGCGCTCGTACGCATTGACCGTCACGGGTGCCGAGTGCCCGGCCACCGGCTCGCCGGCGCTCGGCCACTCGGCCTCCCGGCGGCCGGCCGGCTGGCGCAGGCCGCTACGCAGGTCCATCGTCGGCCCGCCGAGCAGCGGGTCGTCGGTGGGGCGCGGCGCGACGGCTGCCCGGCCGCGCACGCCGGTCATGGCGTG
>JAEHDK010000503.1 GCA_016880465.1 Micromonosporaceae bacterium | reverse complement strand
GTCGATCTCGCGCTGCTGGCCGGCCGCCGCCCGGCCGCCGTGCTGTGCGAGCTGGTGAACGACGACGGCACGATGAAGCGGCTGCCCGAGCTGACCGCGTTCGCCGCCGAGCACGACCTCGCGCTGGTCACGATCGCCGACCTCATCGCGTACCGCCGGCGCACCGAGAAGCAGGTCGAGCGGGTGGCCGAGGCGCGGATCCCGACCGGGTACGGCGCCTTCCGCGCGGTCGGGTACCGGGCGGCGCACGACCAGTCCGAGCACATCGCGCTCGTCTACGGGGACCTGGGCGACGGGGCGGACGTGCTGGTACGGATGCACTCGGAGTGCCTCACCGGCGACGTGTTCGGCTCGCTGCGCTGCGACTGCGGACCGCAGCTGCAGACCGCGCTGGAACGGGTGGCCCGGGAGGGTCGCGGTGTCGTGCTCTACATGCGCGGGCACGAGGGCCGGGGCATCGGGCTGCTGCACAAGCTGCAGGCGTACCAACTGCAGGACCTCGGGCGCGACACCGTCGACGCGAACCTCGAACTGGGGCTGCCGGCCGACGCGCGGGACTACGGCACCGGCGCGCAGATCCTGTACGACCTCGGCGTACGTACGATGCGGCTGCTGACGAACAATCCCGCCAAGCGGGCCGGGCTCGACGGGTACGGCCTGGCGGTGGTGGGCCGCGAGTCCCTGCCGGTGCGCTCGAATCCGGAGAACGTACGGTACCTGCGTACCAAGCGGGACCGCATGGGCCACCTGCTCGACGAGCTGGACGAGATCGCCGAGGGGTTGGCGTAATGGCCGGGTTCGGGGAACCGGAACTGTCCACAGTCGACGCTCGTGGGCTGGTCCTCGGCGTGGTCGCGACCCGGTGGTACGCCGAGCTGACCGAGCAGATGCTCGCCCGGGCCGTCGAGGCGGCCGTCACGTCCGGGGTGGCCGACGTCGTCACGGCCCGCGTCGTGGGCGCAGTCGAGCTGCCCGTCGTGGCCCAGGCCCTGGCCCGGCGGTGCGACGCGGTCGTCGCGCTGGGCGTGGTGGTCCGCGGCGAGACCGCGCACTTCGAGCACGTGTGCCGGGTCGTCACCGACGGGCTCGGCCGGGTGGCGCTGGACACGGGTACGCCGGTCGCGCACGGCGTACTGACCGTCGACACGCTGGAGCAGGCGCACCAGCGGGCCGGGTTCGCCGACTCGGCCGAGGACAAGGGCTGGGGCGCGGCGATCGCCGCACTGGACGCGGCCCTGGCCGTGCGGTCGGTGTGGCAACCGGGGCCGGCGCGGTAAACCGGAGCTGCGGGTGGCGCGTCGTACCGGCGTGGCACCCCGACTGGTCTCCGGCGTACTGGGTGGTCGCTGCATGGTCGAGGTCCAGGAGTGGGACGCCGACGAGGCGGTCACCCAGCTGTTCGCCGCTCATTACCGGTCGCTGGTGCGGATAGCGGCACTGCTGCTGCGCGACCCGGCCACCGCCGAGGAGATCGTCCAGGACGCGTACGTGGGTCTGCACGCCAAGTGGCGTGGCCTGCGGGACGCCGACCGGGCACTGGCCTACCTGCGGGCCAGTGTCGTCAACCGGTCCCGGTCGGCGCTGCGGCACCGGCAGGTCGTCGCGCGGTTCACCGCCGGCGCGCGGCCGCTGCCCGATGCGCCGAGCGCGGAGTACGGCGCCCTGGGCGCGCTGGAGCACGCCGAGGTGATCGCCGCGCTCCGCGCCCTGCCGGTACGCCAACGGGAGGCGATCGTCCTGCGCTACTACGTGGACCTGGCCGAGGCCGACATCGCCGAGGCGATGCGGATCAGCCGGGGTGCCGTGAAGAGCCACACCGCGCGGGGCATGGCGGCACTGCGCGCCAGCCTCGCCACGACGCGGGAGCCGGGATGACGCGGCCAGGGGGCGAGATGGACGAGCACGCGCTCCGCCAGATCCTGGAGAGCCAGGCCGCTCGGGTCGAGGTGCGGCCGGACGCGCTACCGGAGATCCGCCGGCGGATAGCCGCCCGGCGGGCGCGGTGGTGGCTGCCCACTCGGCTCTCCGGAGGAATCATGCTCACGCTTGGCACCGGCGCGGCCACCGCGGTCGTCGTGCTCGCCGTCGGCCTGGGCAGCTGCGCGCCCCGGCCGGACGTACCGCCCATCGGCGGCCCGAGCTCCCCACCGGCGGTCTCGTCACCGGCACCGTCCCCGGCACCGTCGGTGGCGCTGTCCGAGCGGCCCGCCGGCCCGGCGCCCGGCGGGCCGGTGCCGCTGCGGGTGTACTACCTCCGGAACGACCGCGGGTACCCGCGGCTGTACCCGGAGTTCCATCCGCTCGCCGCGGGCGACGGCTCGCCGGCCGCCCGCACCCGGGCGGCGCTGACCGAGATGTTCGACGGGCTCACCGCGTACGACCCGGACTACAGCAGCGGTTGGCCGGCCGGTACCCGGGTGCGGGAGGTACGGATCGAGGGCAGCGCCGTGGTCGTCGATCTCACCGGGTTCCACAACGGTACGGATCCGGGCCAGCTCGACCCGGTCACCGTCCGGCAGGCCGTCCAGCAACTGGTCTACACGGCGACCACGCCGCAGGCGAGCAACAAGGAGGTCGTCCGGCTGCGCCTGGACGGCCAACCGGTGGCGAAGCTGTGGGGCGTCGCCGACGTCGCGGGCGACCTGCGCCGCGGGAGCAAGGCCGACGTGCTGGGCCTGATCTGGCTGATCGACCCGCAGGAGGGCGCGACCGTGGGGCGGTCGTTCACCGTCAACGTGGCCGGCATCGTGCCGGAGGCGACCATGCACGTGCGGGTGAGGCAGGGGAGCACGGTCGTGACGGACCGGCTCGTCACCCTCGATGCCGGCGGACCCGACCAGGGCACGGCAAGCGTCCCGGTCACCCTCGCGCCGGGCACCTACACCATCGAGGGGTACGCGACATCGCTCGACGACGGCAGCGAGCAGCACCTCGAGAACCACGTGATCACAGTGCGCTGACCCGGTGGCCGGACGGCGCCGCACCGCTGGGAGAATGGGCGCCCGTGAAGACCTTCGAGGAGCTGTTCGGGGAGCTGCGGGCGACCGCGGCCGCCCGTACCCCCGGATCGGGGACCGTGGCGGCGCTGGACCGCGGCGTCCACGCGATCGGCAAGAAGGTCGTCGAGGAAGCGGCCGAGGCATGGATGGCGGCCGAGCACGAGGGGCCGGAACGGGCGGCGGAGGAGATCGCCCAGCTGCTGTACCACGCCCAGGTGCTCATGCTGGCCACCGGACTCGACCTGCCCGACGTGTACCGACATCTCTGACGCCCCGGCCGGTCCGCTGCCCCGACGTACCTAGGAGCACCCAGAGATGTTGCGCATCGCCGTTCCCAACAAGGGCATCCTCGCGGGTCCCGCCGCGCAGATGCTGCGCGAGGCGGGCTACCGCCAGCGCACCGACGACAAGGACCTGACCTGCCTCGACGCCGACAACGACGTCGAGTTCTTCTACCTGCGCCCGCG
>JAEHDK010000502.1 GCA_016880465.1 Micromonosporaceae bacterium | reverse complement strand
GGATCTGGCGCAAACGTTCGGCAGTCAATAGCCGCTCCTCGGATGTTTCCGCTCAACGATACGCCTCTCGTGACGAGTGAGCAACCCGCGCCTTCAGGCCACGGTGAATCAGCATCACGTCTTCGTCGGTGAAGCGGACCTGCCGGTTGCGGCGGCCTGTGCGCACGGCACGAACGACGCTCCACCTCAAGCTCGATCGGAAGATCGCCGACCGGCGGGTGTTCCCGGCGATCGACATCGACCCGTCGGGTACCCGCAAGGAGGAGATCCTGCTGGCGCCGGACGAGCTGGCCATCGTCCACAAGCTGCGCAAGGTGCTGCACTCGCTCGACGCGCAGGAGGCACTGAACCTGCTGCTGGACCGGCTCAAGAAGACCCGGACCAACGTCGAGTTCCTGATGCAGATCGCGCAGACAACGCCGGGGGAGTAACCCCGGAACGCCGACTCGGGGGTACGGCCGGCGCCGTGCCCCCGGGATTCGGCCGACCGTCAACCGTTCTCAGAACTCACCCTCGTCGACCTGGAACACGGTCAGGCCCAGCGCGCGCCACATGCGTACCACCTGCCGGCGATCGTCGAGTACGCAGAGCAGGTCGTACGCGTGCCGCACGTGCTCCTCGAAGAGCTCCGCCTTGACGACCGAGTCGGGCCGGCTGTCGCCGCGCCGGCGCAGGTACAGCGCGTCGTAGTCGACGCCGACGTTCATGGCCAGCCACGCCTCGGTTGCCTCGCGGGCATCGTCGCCGCGGCCCGAGCAGTAGACGATCCGGTACCCGCCGGCGTGTAGCGCCCGCACCGTCTCGACGACCGCCCGGTTCGGTGCATCCGCGGAGACCCGCGTCATGTCGTACGGGCTGCGCTCGCCGAGCAGCGCGACGGTGCCGTCGATGTCGACGAGCACCGCGCGCGGCGTGCCCGGCGCGGGCCGGTACCGGCCACCGCGTACGACCGGCCGCAGGTCGGGCACCGGCAGGGGCAGGACGCGCCCGGCTAGGTACCGCTGCCACATGGTCCGGATCACCTCGGCGCCGACCCGCTCCCCGGCCGGCCGGCCCGCGTCGCGCCGGATGCACTCGTCGAGGGGTACGTCGGTGAAGTCGTGTATGGCGAATCCGGCGCCGCTGCGGGCGGCCAGCTCGGCCAGGTCGCGTACCACCCGGGGCCGCAGGTTCGTGTCGTCGCAGACGACGGTGACGCCCGCGGTCAGCAGCGCGTCCACCGTGGCCCGCTGGGCGACCGTGACGGCGCGCTCCGCCGTGCCGGTGCCCCGCCACCCGCCGTGCAGCATGCGGCGCAGCTCGTCCCGGTTGACCCGGACCGCACCGTGCTGCTGGCGGGCCCAGGTGGTCTTCCCCGAGCCGGGCAGGCCCCGGGTAATCAGCAACCTCGCCACGGTGGCAGTCTGCCGCAGGGAATGCCCTGGCCCGGCAGGTGGTTATACAGCCAGTCGTGCCAGACTGGTGCGACCATCCGCGGTACCGGTTCACGCCCGAGCCATCGTTGATCATGGTAACGATGGCGGTGACGGCGACCCGGCGACCAATGCAGAGAGGACGACCACGGTATGAAGCCGGACATCCACCCGAAGTACGTGGTGACCGAGGTCACCTGTTCCTGCGGCAATGCGTTCACCACCCGCAGTACGGCACGCAACGGCGTGATCCACGTCGAGACGTGCAGCGCCTGCCACCCGTTCTACACGGGCAAGCAGCGGGTGCTCGACACCGCCGGCCGGGTGGCGAAGTTCCAGCAGAAGTACGCCAAGGCCGCGCAGCGCAAGGCCGCGGCCAAGCCCGGCAAGTAACGACGCCGACGGCGCCCGCCCCGGTCCGGGGTCGGGCGCCGTTGTGGTGCCCGGGAAAGCTCAATGACTTTAGGAGGCAGATCGTGACGAACGACCACATTTCGCCTCTGCTCGACGAGTACGCCGAGCTGGAGCGGCGGCTCGCCGACCCGGCGATCCACGCCGACCAGGCGGCCGCCCGGCGGGTAGGTCGGCGGTTCGCCGAGCTCACCCCCATCTACAAGACCGCGGCCGAGCTGACCGCGGCGCGCGGCGACCTCGCGGCCGCCCGCGAGCTGGGCGGCGAGGACCCGGCGTTCGCGGCCGAGGCCGAGCAGCTGGCGGCCCGCATCCCGGAGATCGAGGAACGGCTCGCCGAGCTGCTGGCTCCCCGCGACCCCAACGACGCCAAGGACGTGATCCTGGAGATCAAGGCCGGCGAGGGCGGCGAGGAGTCGGCGCTGTTCGCGGGCGACCTGCTGCGCATGTACCTGCGGTATGCCGAGCGGCACGGCTGGGTGACCGAGGTGCTCGACAGCCAGGAGTCCGATCTCGGCGGCCTCAAGGACGT